>CAYYWN010000052.1:0-10358 GCA_964474485.1 uncultured Clostridium sp.
GCTTTTTCAAAAGATATTTTTCCCCACTTATACTGAACTACTTCAATAATCCAATTATCATTCCTTATTATTTTATCTATCATTTTTTCTCAAGTGATCTACGTACATCACCATTAGGATTTCTTATCCAATGAATATCATCTAACTCAATTATATTGATATTAAATTCATTTGATAGGAGTTTTGCTAATGTTGTTTTACCACTTCCAGTTGAACCAATTATTCTTACTTTCATTATTATCTCCTTTAATTACACTTAATAATATTATTAAATTTAAAAAATATTAACTATTTATAATAGCATATATTAAAATACAATACTATTCAATTTTTAAAGATCAAATTCTATTCATTACTACGCAATATCTACAGATTATTCGTTAATTAAACTATTCTTGGATATATTTTAAAAATCTATTATGAGCCATATTAAGACATATGAAAATAACTATTTAATTTAGATTAATGTTTAATACTTATAAATTGTGTATTAATTATAAAATAGACTACTTATTTCATACATAGATTACATGTAGTCTATATATGAAATAAGTAAAATAAATAGGTATGGTGATTACTACACTATATATAGGCGGCAAGATAAAAAATGCCTAATTGGACAAAGAATATATTACAAAAGTAGCTAGTAAAAATAAATTGAGTTTTACTAGCTACTTTTATATAAAATTATAATCAAAATTTGAATTTGAAATATTATTAATTATATTGTATATGGGTAATCTAGACTTTTTTACTTACGGTGCGGTGAACTGTACCATAAGTAAGCCTCCAAATTTTATATTTGGTTAGGCGAATTTACTCCTATGAACCTATGTGAGTAGGAGTTTCCTTATAAGTGCGAAAAACAGTCTTAATCATTGATATTACTTGGTTAAGGCTATTTTTATAAGTAAAAATACCCTATTATTAAGTAATGTAATAATTTATTTTGAAATTTAATACCATACAATGGATTAATTATTTAATTAAAAAATATAACTTTTAGCCTTGATGCTACCCTTACAGGAGAAAGTATTCTTTGAATATAGTTAATATTTCCAAGAGAAAGAGGGAAAAAGTCTATGAGAAATATAATTTCTGTAGAAAATCTTAAAAAGAGTTACAAGTCTAAAATAGCAGTAGACAACATTTGCTTTAGTATTAAAAAGGGAGAATTCTTCGGATTATTAGGTCATAACGGAGCAGGAAAATCAACAACCATAGATTGTATTTTAGGGTTGAAAAATTTTGAAAGTGGAACAGTAAGAATACTAGATATGAATCCAAAGAAATCAAGAAAAAACTATTCGAAAAAGTAGGAGTTCAACTTCAATCATCATCATATCAAAATAAAGTGAAGGTTTGGGAGTTTTGTGAAGAAATATCTGTTTTATATAAAGAAGCAGATGATTATAAAAGATTACTAAAGGAGTTTTCATTAGAAAAAATTGAGAATAATTATGTATCAACATTGTCTGGTGGAGAAAAGCAAAAACTAGCAATATTACTATCTTTACTTCCAAAGCCAGAAGTGGTTTTCTTAGATGAATTAACTACAGGTTTAGATGCAGAAGCAAGAAGAGGAGTTTGGAAGAAACTTAGTGAGTTAAAGAAAGAAAACATAACTATTTTGCTTACATCCCATTATATGGATGAAGTTGAAGAGTTATGTGATAAAATATGTATTATAAAGAACGGTAAAGAAGTAATTAGTGGAACTGTAGAAGAAGTTATTTCCTCCAGTCCATATACAAGATTAGAAGATGCTTATTTATGGTATATGGAAAAGGAGGAAGTATAAAATGAAAAGATTTTTAACATTATTAAAGATAGAAGGAAAATTAGCTTTAAGAGGAATTGATGGAGTATTTTTTGGCATAATTATGCCAGTTGGAATTGCTTTATTAATAGGAACGATATGTGGTAATAAGCCAGCTTTTGAAGGAGCAACACACACTTATCTTCAAGAAAATGTACCTGCTATAATTACAGTAGGAATATGTGCAACTGCATTTATGGGTATACCCCTTGGTATTGCAGATTATAGAGATAAAAAAATATTAAAGCATTATTTTGTTACACCAGTTAGTCCTTCAATAATATTGTTTGTTCAAGTAGTTATAAATATGATAACAGCAATTGTATCAAGCTTAACAGTTTTTATTACAATGAAAATATTCTTTGGATATGGAATGATAGGTTCAATAGTTAACTTTATATTTGCTTATCTTCTAGTAATGGCATCAATGTATGGATTTGGAATGTTAATAGCAAGTGTGTGTAGCAATGTAAAGGCTGCAAATTTAGTTTGTACAATAGTTTACTTTCCAATGTTATTTTTATCAGGAGCAACAATTCCTTTTTCAATATTACCGGATGGCTTACAAAAATTATCGAACATATTACCTCTAACTCAAGGAATAAAATTGTTAAAGGGATATGCATTAGGAATAGAAATAAATTTAACAATACCACTGTTAGTAATGGTAATTTCAATAGTTACAACAGTAATATTTTCAATAAAATTATTTAAATGGGAGTAAAGGAGTCTTAATATTATGGGAAATCAATATAAATATGATAAAAAGAAGAAAACAACATTATATAAAATAGGATTATTTTCTCAAATGAATAAAGTTACTATTAAAACTCTTAGGCATTATGATGAAATAGGGCTTTTAAAGCCAGCCCATATTGATGAATTTACAGGCTATAGATATTACACGTCAGAACAGTTACCGATATTACATGAAATTTTAGCTTTAAGGCAAATGGGATTTTCTTTAAATGAAATAGCGAAAGTACAAGAAGGAGTATCAGTAGAATCAATATTAATTAAAAAGAAAACGGAGTTATTAAAAAAAATTTCAGAAGAAACAATGAAACTGTCGCAAGTAGAACATTATCTTCATAATAGAAATGAAAGATCAAATTATAATGTTATATTAAAGGAATTACCTGAAGTAATAGTTGCTTCAATGACGACAATAATACTAGATTATAATTCCTTGTTTGGTATTGTTCCACCTATGGGAAATGAGATGGAAAGGTTAGGATGCGTTTGTGCAATACCAGAATATTGCTTTAACATATATCATGATGGTGAATACAAGGAAAAAGATGTAGATGTAGAAGTTTGTGAAGCAGTAACAGAAATGAAAGAAAGCTCTGATATGATTAAGTTTAAGAAGATTAAAAAAGTAGAAACTGCTGCATGTGTACTTCATAAAGGTAGCTATAGTGATTTTCCTAAAGCATATGCTGCATTACTTAAGTGGATTGATGAAAATGGGTTTGAGTTAATTGATAATCCAAGGGAATCCTATATTGATGGTATATGGAACAAAGATTCAATAGATGATTGGCTAACAGAAATACAATTTCCAGTAAGAAGTACGGAATAAGTTTATAATTAGAGGTATGTATTTATATTGATAGATGAGGCTTTTAGCTACCTATAGTTAAAATCTATATGATATATAGCCAAGAGTTCAAGGGGAATAAAACCTTAAAAACATCCGTAGCTAACCCATAAGGATTTTAATATTGTAACTTGGATATTATACCATAATTATTTAGAATAAATCTATCTGTTTTCATAATAAATATATCCATTTCAATAGGACATAATATGTCAACTATTATAAGTTATAATATATTTTGTATCAAATATAAACTCTGAATATCAAGTGATTCTTAGACTCAGGTGGAGTTTGCTTATAAGGAATACATCTCTCCATCTGAGTCTTAGAAGAACTTATCCAGGGGCGTAGCAGCCGTCATCCCCCACCTTGAAGAGGATAGGGGTGTTACGGATGGTAGCCATCGGATAAAATTTTTACTGACAAATAATTGGAGACATAGAAAGTGAGGGAAAAGATATGGAGAGAAAAATAATATTAAATTTAGCAATAAGTATTGATGGATATATAGCATCAGAAGATGGTGGGTTTGATTGGATAGTTGGAGATGGGAATGATAAATTAGATACTGAAAAGAAGTGGAATTATAATGAATTTTTAAATGGTGTAGATGTTGTAGTTATGGGAAAAAACTGTTATGAGCAAAACTTTCATAATGATTTTAATGATAAAAAAGTATATGTAGCAACATCACAAGAATTACAAGATCATGACAATATACATTTTATAAATGGTGATATATGTAAGGTAATAGAAGAAGAAAGAAAAAAAGATGGTAAAGACATATTCTTATTTGGAGGAGGAGGCCTTGTTGATAACTTCATTAAAAGTGATATTATTGATGAATATATAATTGGAATAATTCCTATAATATTAGGTAAAGGTAGACCTCTATTCTTGGGGAATAATCCTAAAATAGATTTGCATTTAGATCAGTATATTATGGATAAGGGTGTTGTAATATTAAGATATTCAAAAAGATGAAAAGCGTAAGACCATTGACGATGCAATGAGCAAAAATGGTCTTATCCAAAAACTAGTCAAAGATGTATTAGAAAATATTTTATAAGCTGAAATGGAATAATATCAAACTGTATTTTTCAAAATACTTAATTTTGTTGAAAAGTGTTTATATAAATAGCGAGAAGCAATGTTATAATTTCAGAAATTTGTCTTGGTGGAAAGTTTACTACCCCCAAAATTTGCTTATCTATAAGTTCCTCTTTCTTATAGCATTCAGTAATTTGTGTACTTGATTTTTTTATTCCAATTTCATCATCAAAATCAACCCATAATTTATAAGCAGTTTTTTTGTTTTTTCAAAGAATTCTACTTCGGTAATTTCCCCTACTCTTATATCCAATTTCATAAAATCTTTAAATGTAGCCATACTAGCACTCTCCTCTATGATAATATAAGTTCATAATTAATTACTATTTTATATTAAATAAGTTAACAAAAAATGAAGACATAAATTTACCGTAGAATACACTAAATTATGGGTTTCAATAGGAAGATTGAAGCATATGAAGAGCGTGTTCTTAAATATGAAAATAAACTAGAATAAAGTATAAATAGTAATAACAAATAGTACTAATAATATATGAAAAATAGTTTATGGAGAGAAGGAGGAGTATATGGAATATATAACATTAAATAATGGAGTGAAAATGCCTATTTTAGGATATGGAGTTTATCAAATTGAAAATTTGAAGGAATGTGAGAGGTGTGTATTAGATGCAATTGAAATAGGATATCGTTCCATTGATACTGCGCAGACATATGGTAATGAAGAAGCTGTGGGAAGAGCAATTAAGAAGTGTAATGTTCCAAGAGAAGAATTTTTTATTACAACTAAAGTGTGGATATCGAATGCTGGATATGAAAAGGCGAAAACTTCTATAGAGAAGTCGCTTAAAAAGCTTCAACTTGAATATTTGGATTTAGTATTAATACATCAACCTTTCAATGATTATTATGGCACATATAAAGCCATGGAGGAAATGTATAAGAGAGGTAAGACAAGCGCGATAGGAGTAAGTAATTTCTATCCAGATAGATTAATAGATCTTATTAAGTTTAATGAGATAGTTCCAGCAATTAATCAAGTTGAAACACATCTATTTAATCAGCAAGTAAAGGCTAAGGAAGTCATGGATAAATATGGGGTACAAATTGAATCTTGGGCACCATTTGCAGAAGGAAAAAATAATATCTTTACAAATAAAACTGTTAAAAAAGTTGGAAATAGATATAATAAATCTACAGCTCAAATCGTATTAAGATATTTAGTTCAAAGAGGTGTTATTGTTATTCCTAAATCTGTGCATAAAGAAAGAATGATTCAGAATTTTAATATATTTGATTTTAAATTAAATGAGGATGATATGAATAAGATTGCCAAATTAGATAAAGGAGAAAGTGCGTTTTTCTCTCATAGTGATCCTAATATTGTAGAACTTTTTGCTGGATTAGAAGAGTAATATGAAATATTTACTTTCAATCTACTAAAAATGTTCATGAAGATTACCTCATAAACATTATGCAATACTTTATTAAATTTTAGTGCTTTGGGCTTTCGCGAAATGAGCTAATCTAAATAAATATTGGAGGAGCATTTCAATATTTTATATAAGATTAGCAATATATTTTGCAAAAGCCCCTATGTATTTACCTAGTGTATAAGCAATACCATCTTCTTCAATATTCTTCATATCCATTTTTTCTGTGTTTTTCATCAACCTATAACATGTCTATCTACATATAAATATAAGTTACCATTTTAGTAAAAAAAATAAAAAAATATGTATATGCAAAGCTATTGACAATCCAAAAAATGGATGTTAAAATTAAATCAGAGTTAAATACTAAGAAATGCTATGATGGGAAGAGTAAGTTGCCAGAGATTATCAGAGAGGAATCCTCTAGGGTGTAAAGGATTTTTAATTGAAAGTAACCGAAGTGCATCCTTGAGCACTGAATTGAAGTTTAGTAGACTTCAGTGGGTACGCCCGTTAAAGCGTTGAGGTATGATTGTACCAAAATAAATGAGTTTTTATGTGTTTTCTGATATATTTGCACATAATAAACAGAGTGGAACCGCGGAATATACTTCTGCCTCTGTATTAGAGGCAGGAGTTTTTTGTTGTATCGTAAAATAAAAATTGATTTCATAATAATCAGTTATTGAGAATTCAGTTATTAAAGCAGTTTAATAAGTTTTATCAATGCAGTGACGTTTATTTAAATAACCATTGCGCTTTACCTCTGTGCACTGTGAATTGATAAAGTAAAAATAATTATTTAAAGAAAGGTGAATAAGATGATTGAAATTACAGAAGGGTTTTTAAAAAGTATTGAGGAATTTAAGGAAAGTGCTGAATTGTGTGACAGAGATAAATTAGATGTTGCTGAATACAGAAGACGTATCGTTGCTATGGGTGTGTACAAACAGAGAGTTAAAGGCACATACATGGTAAGGTTAAGAGCTACAGGGGGAGTCATAGAACTTAATCAGCTTAAAGCTGTAAGTGAAGCAGCTAAAGAACATGGACATAGAAGAATACATTTTACTACTAGACAGGATATTCAATTTCAAGCACTACCAATGAACCGTATATATAACATCATGAAAGATATTATAAAGGTTGGAATAACTACAAAAGGAGCCTGTGGTGACACGGTAAGAAATGTAGGATGTTCTCCACTTTCAGGAGTAGCTTCAGATGAAATTTTCGATGTAACTCCTTACGTAAACGTAGTTATAAACCATCTTATGAAGGATCCTACAGCATTAAAATTACCTAGAAAGTACAAAATAGCTTTCTCAAACAATGAACAGGATACTGGTAATGCTACAATGGCTGACTTAGGATTTGTAGCTAAAATAAACAATGGTGTAAAAGGCTTTGAAGTTTATGGAGGCGGTGGATTTGGTGTAAAACCTAGAGTGTCTTTAAAGCTTGCTGATTTTGTAGAAGATAAAGATGTTTTATATTATGCACAGGCAATGAAAGAAGTCTTTGAAAATGAAGGGGACAGAACAAACAGGCATAAAGCTAGAATAAGATACATTGTATATAGACTAGGGGAACAAAAGTTCTTAGAACTATTCAATTTACAGATTGAAAAGGTTAAAAAAGAGATAAATTTAGATTTAAAAATAGAGGAAGAAGTAGTAGAAAAGGAATTAATACAAACAGCTGAAGAGGTACAAAAAACTATTAAGGCTAACAAACAATATAAAAATATATTATTTGCACAAAAGCAGTTAGGTTACTATTCAGTTTATGTTCATCCGCAAGGTGGTAATTTAGAAGCAGAAGATTTAGATAAGATAATTGCATTTTTAGATGGCCTAGGATACCAAGTATCTATAAGACTTACAACAACCCAAGGCTTTTTTGTAAGAGATTTAAAAGAGAAGGATGCAAAAGAATTAATTAATATAGTTTCAGATATTTCCTCCATATACAACATAGATAATTCTGTTTCATGTATAGGGCGTGCTACATGTTCACTAGGAATTTGTCTTTCACAGAATCTTTTAGCAGCGATAAGGGACATATTTAAAGATGCCGACGTAAAAGTGAAGAGTGCCGTGCCAAAGATATTTATATCTGGGTGTCCTAATTCTTGTGGACAGCATCAACAAGGAATGATCGGATTAAGTGGTAGAGTTAAAAGAACTGAAGATGGGCTTATTCCAACATATTCTGTAAGTTTTGGAGGAAAGCTTGGCGCTGGTACAGCTAAAATAGGAGAAATTTATGGAGATATAGCAGCTAAGAAGGTACCAAGGTTTGTTCTAGAATTAGCGGGTTTAAAGTTAGCTTCAGGATATGAGGATTTTGAAGAGTTTTTAGAAAATAAATCAGATGAAATAAGAGAACTAATTACTAAATACTCAAGGTTAGAAAGTCTTAGTGAAAAACCTGATCTTTACTATGACTTTGGTTCAGATGAGATATTTGGAATGAAAAAGTAAATTTAAGGATTAGGAGAGATTAAGTGATGGAAATAAAGGCAACGAATATAGTTTGGCATAACATGAATGTAGAAAGGGAGCATAGAGAAAAACTATTAAATCAAAAAGCAGTTCTCCTTTGGTTTACCGGTCTTTCAGGATCTGGTAAATCCACTGTAGCTTCTCTACTTGAAAAGAGACTCCATGAAATGGGAAAGCTTACTTATCTATTAGATGGAGACAATGTAAGACATGGTTTAAACTCGGATCTTGGATTTTCAGAAGAAGATAGAATTGAGAATATAAGAAGAGTAGGGGAAGTTTCAAAATTAATTGTAGATGCTGGAGTCATTACTATATCTACATTTATATCTCCTTTTAAAGAAGATAGAGAAAATGTGAGAAAACTATTAGGAAAAGATTTTATAGAAGTTTTTACAGATTGTCCTTTGGAAGTGTGTGAGGAAAGAGATCCTAAGGGAATCTACAAAAAGGCAAGAAAAGGAGAAATTAAAAACTTCACAGGAATAGATTCACCTTATGAAAAATCTGAAAACCCTGAAATAACAGTATCTACTCACTTAAATAGTTTAGAAGAATGTGTAGAATTAATAATAAGTTATCTTAAAAATACAGAACAATAGTTTTAGAAGGTAAAAGAGGGAAGCTGGAAATTGAGAGTGAAGTCAAGAAGCATCTATAATAACTATCAACTTTCAATTCTTAGCTACCAAAAATCGGAGGTGATAAAATGGAATTAAAACCTGAAATATTAACTACAGCCATATTAATAATAGGTGGAGGAGCAGCAGGGTGCTTTGCAGCACTTACTGCTTCAGAAAAATCAGATGTGCAGATACTAATCGCTGAAAAGGCAAATATAAAAAGAAGCGGATGTTTAGCAGCAGGTGTTAACGCATTAAATGCCTATATAACAGAGGATGAAACACCAGAGTCTTTCGTGGAATACGTAAAAGAAGAATTTAATGATGTAGTTAGAGAAGATTTAATATATGGAATCGCTAAAGGGTTAAATAGAGTTACTAAAAGAATAGAAGATATGGGACTTACTATTTTAAAAGACGAGAATGGAAATTACATTTCAAGAGGAAAAAGAAGTATAAAAATAAATGGTGAAAATATTAAGCCATTGTTAGCTAATGAAGTTAGTAAAAAAGAAAATATAAAAATTATTAATGGATTAAATGTTACTGATTACATTCTAAAAGATGGAAAAGTAATAGGATCATATGGATTTTCAGTTCATGAAGAAAGATTCTATGTGATTTATTCAAAAGCAGTTATATGTGCTACTGGAGGAACAGCTGGTATATACAAACCTAATAATCCTACTTTCTCAAGGCATAAAATGTGGTACAGTCCTTTCAATACAGGAGCGGGATATGCAATGGGAATAAGAGCAGGGGCAGAGATGACAACCTTTGAGATGAGATTTATAGCTTTAAGATGTAAGGATACTATTGCACCAACAGGTACAATAGCTCAAGGGGTAAGGACTCCTCAAGTAAATGGTTTAGAGGAGCGATATGTTAATAATTACGGAAAAGCAACTACAATCAATAGACTTTACTCTACAGTAATGGAGAATTTAAAGGGTAGAGGCCCATGTTACTTAAAAACTAAAGATATAAATGAGCGGCAGGAACAGGAGTTATTTAAAGCTTACTTAAATATGGCACCAGCACAAGCTTTAAAGTGGGTCGACAGCAATACATCTCCTTCTAAGGAAAATGTAGAGATAGAAGGTACTGAACCATATATAGTAGGAGGCCATACAGCTAGTGGATATTGGATAGATACTGATAGAAAAACTACACTAGAAGGATTGTATGCTGCAGGGGATGTAGCTGGCGGAAGTCCTAAAAAATATGCAACTGGGTGCTTTGTAGAAGGTGAACTTGCTGCAAAGGCTGCGCTTGAATATATAGAAAACAAGGTAATAGAGGAAT
>CAYYWN010000053.1:0-10357 GCA_964474485.1 uncultured Clostridium sp.
CCTTAAAGAAATACTATACTAATGTATATTTTAGTATAACAAGATATATTGTAAAGTTTTGATATAATTATAATATTAATGTATTATAATTAGGCATAAAAAAACAAGAAAGTTTTTAGATAATATCTATAAACCTTCCTGTTTTATTAAATTGCTATCTTCCTCTAAGGTTATTTATTAATCCCCACATCTCATCTGCTGTTTTAAGGCTTCTTGAGTTCAATTCGAAAGCTCTTTGAGTTAATATAAGTTGGGTAAATTCTTCTGACATCTCTACGTTAGACATTTCTACAAAGCCTTGTCTTAAATCATAGTCTTTTGCTTCAACTAACTGGGCTCCTTCTACTGGAACAAAATAATTCTCTCCAACAGACATCAATGCCTCATCTCCTACTGTATTATAAAGCGGTATCCTACCTATCCTTACCCTAGAATTTGCGTTGTTACTATAAATAATACCATCTTTATCTATCTTTAATTTACTATTCTCAAGGCCTACCTTATTAGGATTTATTCCTTCATCATATTCTATATGTAAATAACTCCCCATATCATCTACTAAAGTTTCTCTATCTGCATCTATGTTGAAAGATCCTGCTCTCTTATAAACAATAGCACCATCTGGCCTTGTAAATTTAAAAAAGCCATCTCCATCTATAGCTAAATCTGTATTTAATCCAGATTCTCTTATATTTCCTTGAGTAAATACCCTAAGACCATTTGTAGTTCTTGATCCACCACCATTATAAGGATCAATGCTTCTCCTATTATTATCTGTTATAGGATAACCTTGTCTATTTAAAGTTTCATACATAAGATCTTTGAACCTTACATCTACTTTTTTATATCCATCCGTTCCCACATTAGATATATTATTTGATATAGAATCTAATTTCTCCTGATTCGCCATCATAGCACTTTTACTATTCCAAAGCGTTCTTAACATATATTAACCTCCCTATCTTACAACCCCTATTTCATTGGCTGCTTTATTTAACGTTTCATCAAGAGTTTGTACAATCTTTTGATTTGTTTCAAAACTTCTCATTACCGTCATCATGCTTACCATCTCTTCTATAATATTAACATTAGATCTTTCTAAAGCCTTATGTTTTACTAAAGTTCCATCCATATTCATTGGATTTTCACCTTGATACAAATTATCCCCTATCTTTTTAAGTCCATTATAGTCTTGGAAATCTACAGTATTAAATCTATAACTTTCTACATCATTCAACTTTAGATTTCCATTATAGTCCATGGTTAACTTTCCATCTCCAACAAATATAGGTTCCACCGCACCTGTCCTACTATTTATCCCCATGACATCATCACCACTATCTGTGACTAAATACCCCCTAGAATTAGAATGAAAATGACCATCTCTTGTGTAATAAGTTCCAGCTCCATTTTGTGCATTCTTTTTTACTGTAAAAAAGCCTCTTCCCTCTATAGCAAAATCAGTATCCTTTTCTGTGCTTTCAATAGATCCTTGAGTAAAATTAACTACTGTTTCATCTATTTTACTGCCTAAAGATAATTTACCTATAGGATTCCTTACATTTCTTCCACCTAAATTTTTATCATAATTTTCTATTAAAACATCTTCAAACTTCTTAATAATAAGATTATCTGATTTATATCCTATAGTATTTGCATTAGCCATATTAGATGATATGGTATTTTGTCTTGCTTCTTCAGTTATAAGTCCTGAAACTGATGTATATATACCTCTTATCATTACTCCACTTCCTTTTTGTTTATAACTTTAAATTCTTCATGATAATCCATTCCGAAAACTCTAGCCTTTTCCTCTATCTTTTCTCTACTCATAGATTTATCAAAATTGTATCCAAACATGAACACAACTCCAATAATTATACCTAAACCTATTCCCACTAACACTTTCCTATCACTCAAAAAACTAAAACTCTTTTTTATTTTTTGTATAATTCTTTTATTAATAGTACTTCCCCCCTGTTTAGATTTAATTCTCCACAAATCTCGTCTACTTCTTTTCCATTAGAAAAAAGCTTTATTACTTCTATAACTTTATCATTTTCTTTAATTTCGCCCAAATTCTTAAATTCATCATCTTTAACTAATTGAACATGTTTAATTTTTTCCATCTCTTTAACTAGGTTACTAAATTCTGATTTTTCTTCACTTTCTATTGCACCTTTATTAAGCATAATATCATTATGTTTCTTCTCTTCTTGTTTATCGTACTTAATCATATTATTCTTTAGATATTCAATATCTTTTTGAAGTTCTAAAATACTTTCCGCTATATCTTTTCTTATTTTACCAATAGCAATATCAGTTGGGGTCATAGAATTTTCTTTTTGGGTTAAAACTTCTTTAAAACTTCTTTCTTCCTTTTTTATAGCTCTAATATTAAGAGTTATAAGTAGTCCTGCTATAATTATCAAAGATATAGGCATAATATTCACTCCATTTGACTGTATTTTAACTTTTTCATGGCCTTTTTTAGATTTAATATGGCTCTACTATGAAGTTGGCAGATTCTAGATTCAGAGACTTCTAATATTTCACCTATTTGCTTTAATGTGAGCTCTTCATAATAATATAGTGATAACACCAATTTATCTTTTTCTTTTAATAAATCTAAAGCCTTTGTAAGATACTCTAATTTTTCTTTTTCTTCTAGTTCTTCTGAAGGTTCAAGACTCTGCTTATCCTCTATAGCTCCCATAATAGGCATTTCCTCTTCTCCTGAAAATATTAAATTTTCTAAAGATACCATTGATATATAGTTTATGCTATTCTCAATTTTGACTATCTCTTTAATTGAAATTCCTAATTCAGAAGATATTTCATAAACATCTGGCTCCCTCATAAGTTTATTTTGAAGCATGTCTACAACTTTATTATAATTATTAAGTTTATCCATTGCTGTTTTAGAAATAGGAGCATTTCTTCTTATCTCATCCATCATAGACCCTTTAATTCTTATAGATGCATAACTTGAAAATTTCATTCCCTTACTTTCATCAAATTTATTAAAAGCATCCATAAGTCCTATCATTCCACAGCTTAGTAAATCCTCATAATCTATATATTTACTTTTTCCAATTATAACCCTTGATGCTAGATACTTAACTAGCGGTGTATATTTTTTTATCATTTCTTCTCTTATATCTAAAGTCTCCAAGTTTAGCATCTTTATTCCTCCCTAAGTACAGAGTTTATCTGATTTATCATAAAAAGAAATATGCGGGTAAAACATTTTAATTCAATCATAGGTATACCTATAGTAATACAGTTATTATTTACATTTATTACAGTATCTTTATAGTATTTTTTATCCTCTTTTCCTTCTATCCTATTACTCATACTTACATATAAACTGTTCACACATACCCTCCCTATGACAATATATTAAATAACTTTTTGGCTAACTCCTCAGCTCCCGTACCGTTAGGTGCTTCTTTTGTGAAATCATTTATTTTTTTTGCTATAAGAAAAATATCCTTAGCTGCTATAGAATCTGGATAAGATATAACAAATGGTTCTTGACTTTTAACTGCTTTTATAACATCTTTATCTTCAAAAATTGTACCTATATGATTAGTTTCCATTTTCAAAAAAGAATTTACTGCATTTTTAAACTTATTATAAGTTACTTCGCCTTCTTTATATTCTGAAACCTTATTTATTATCACACTAATTTCATTTCTTAATTTAAAGTGATTCATTGCTTTTACGAGACCGTAAGCATCTGTAAGCGATGTCGGTTCTGGTGTTGTAACTACTACAACTTCATCTGAAGATGCTATTAACGAAAGTACAGTTCTATTTATACCTGCCCCTGTGTCCATAAGAATAAAATCTAAATTTTCTAATGCTTTAAGTTTATTTAGCAATTTGTTCTTTTCTTCTTCTGTAATTCCCTGTATTTTATTTGTTCCAGGTCCTCCTAATAATAATTTCATTCCAAAAGGGCATTCTATAACAACGTCTTGTAATTCCATATCTTTCAATATAATATCAAAAACATTGTATTTAGGTAAAAAGCCAAGAAGTATATCATCATTTCCCATACCAATATCTGCATCAAATATCATAACCTTATTACCCATCTTTTGAAGAGCAATTCCAAGATTCACAACTATATTACTTTTCCCTACACCTCCCTTTCCTGATGTTATTGTTATTATCTTTGGTTTCTTAATTAATCCTTCAGTTAAAGCCATCTCTCTTAATTTCTTTGCTTGATCTAACATATACTATCCTCTAAAAGAATCAACTTAAGTAGCTCTTCTTTATTTAAAACTTTAATGTCATCTGGTACATCTTGTCCAGTACTTACTAAGCTTAAAGGTTTATTAGCCTTATCTAGTATATACATTATAGATCCATACGTGGATGTTTCATCCAGCTTTGTAATTATCACATTGTTATAATTAATAACTTTATATCCTTCAATTATAGATTCTATATCTTTGTTTTTTGTAGTACAGCTTAGTACAAGATGTATTTTTTCAGTATTTATTTTATCTATATAAGCCCTTAGTTCAGAAATTTGCATTATGTTTTTACTACTTCTTCCTGTAGTATCAATAAGTACTGTATCCATATATTCCATTTCTTTTATAGCCTCATCCATTTGCTTTTGATTCATTACCACTTTAAAGGCTATTCCCATAATATCAGCATAAGTTCTTAATTGATCCACAGCACCTATTCTATATGTATCTATAGTTATAAGTCCCACCTTTTTCTTCTCTACAAGAGCCAATTTCCCTGCTAGTTTTGCAATAGTAGTTGTTTTACCTACACCTGTTGGTCCTACTAAAATCACTTTACCTCTAAGACTATCTTCTGAAGATATATTAATTTCCTTTAATATAACCTCTTTTACCTTTTCTTTCATATCTATATCGTCTTTTATACTATCTGTTTGTTTTATTATATAATCAATTAACGAATCTTCTATATCTAGTGTTTTAAGAAAACCATGCATTTTTTTAACTTCTTTATCTTCTTTTGATGGTTCTACCTTTTTAAAATTCTCCACTTTATTATCTAGAGATACAGATTCTCCTCTTACTGCCAACTTATTTAAAATTTCCTTCATCTCTTTCATTTCATTAACAAATTCATTGTTTTTGTATATTAATTCTTCTTCATATTTCTCTTGTAACTCTATTTTATTTAGCTGTTCCTTTTTATTTTCATCATCTATTTCATTAGTATTTACTTTATTATTTTGTATATTTATATCTTTTTTATTTTTAGTACTAATAATATTCTCTATTGCTTTTAAAGAATCATTCTTAGGATATTCCTTTTTTTTTAAGGAAATCTCTTCTGCAGCTGCCGTTACTTCAAAGCATCTTTTAACAAAAAGTCCTTTAATGCCAGGTTTACGAACCCTTCTTTGACTCACGATTACTGCATCCTTACCTAGTTCATATATTATTCTTGTCATTGCCTCATTCATGTTGTTAACAATATATTTTTTAATAATCATATTATATAGTTACAACTCCTTCAGCTCTAATTTCTACATCATTTGGTATTTCATTTAATGATATAATAGCAACATTAGAATAAACCATCTCAATAAGTTTTCTAAATGCTGGTCTTATTTTAGGTGGTACTAATATCACGGGTTGATTATTGTAAAAATATACAATATCTAAAACTTCTTTTATTGCAGTAAGAATCCTTCCTGTAGTATCAGGATCTACTGCTGGAAAGCTACCATTCATAGTCTTTTGAATACTATTTGATACTATCTCCTCGATTTTAGGATCCAAAGTTACTACAGTTATAGTTCTCTCCTCATCTATAAAGGCATTACATATAGTTCTACCTAAAGAGAACCTTACATACTCTGTTAAAAGTTCTATATCCTTTGTATTCCTAGAATTATCTGCTAATGATTCTAATATAGTTACCATGTCTTTTATTGATACTTTTTCTCTGAGTAAATTTTGAAGCACCTTTTGTAATTCTCCTATAGTCATAAGATCTGGGATTAATTCTTCCACTACCGTATCGTATTTTTCTTTTACAGAATCAATTATCATCTTAACTTCTTGTCTACCTAATAACTCATGAGCATGACTCTTTATAGTTTCTGTAAAATGGGTTACCATTACAGTTGTCGGATCTACCACTGTATATCCTTTAATTTCTGCATCTTCCCTTTGATCTTTATTTATCCAATTCGCTGGCAATCCAAAGGTAGGTTCCACAGTCTTGATTCCCTGGATATCTAAATTATCATTAGTAGGATCCATACATAAAATCATATTTGGTATTAATTCTCCCGATTCTATTGTAGTTCCTCTTATTTTAAATACATATTCATTTGTTTTTAACTGAAGATTATCTCTTATTCTTATAGGTTGAATTACTATTCCCATCTCTATGGCACATTGCCTTCTTACAGATGAAATTCTTTGAAGTAAGTCTCCGCCAGTAGCTTCATCTGCCAATGGTATAAGGCCATATCCCATTTCTACTTCAATAGGCTCTACATTTATTAAGTTCATTACATCTTCTGGCTCTCTTTTTTCTATTTCTGTTATCTGTGCCTGTTCCGTTTCCATAGCCATAGCTACCTTTTCATTCTCTTCTTTATAAAGGGCATAAGCTAAAGCTCCAATTGCCACTGCTAATAAAAGAAATGTAAATGTAGGAAGACCTGGTATTATTGCAAAGAAAAATAAGGTAGCAGATGCAAGTGCTAAAACTTTGGGGAAAGCTGTAAGTTGTCTAACTATTATATTACCAAAGTTTTCTTCAGATCCAGACCTTGTAACTAAAACACCTGAGGCAGTAGAGATTAAAAGTGCTGGAATCTGACTTACAAGCCCATCTCCAACAGTAAGACTTACAAATGTCTTAGCCGCTGTAGCTGCATCCATTTTAAGCATAACTACCCCTATTATTATTCCGCCTAATATATTAATAATAGTTACTATAATACCTGCTATAGCATCTCCTTTTACAAATTTAGAAGCTCCATCCATGGCTCCATAAAAGTCTGCTTCATGTTGTAGCTTTTTTCTTCTATTTTTAGCTTCTAGTTCATCTATTAAACCAGCATTAAGATCTGCATCTATGCTCATTTGTTTTCCTGGCATAGCATCTAAAGTAAATCTTGCTGAAACTTCAGAGACTCTACCAGCACCATTTGTAATTACTACAAATTGTATTATTATTATTATTAGAAATATTATTATTCCTACTACATAGTTTCCACGAACCACAAAATTACCAAAGGCATTAATTATCTCTCCAGCATAGGCATCTGAAAGTATTAATCTTGTAGAGGATATATTAAGCCCTAACCTAAAAAGTGTAGTTATTAGTAGCATAGTTGGGAAAGCTGAGAATTCTAAAACCTCTGTAGTAAATAAAGTAAGTAACATTATAACCACAGATATTGTTATATTAAGAGCTAATAATATATCCAAAATCCAAGCTGGTAATGGTATTATTATCATCATTACAATACTAATTACACCAATAGCTACTATTACATCGTATTTACTTCTTATATCAAATTTCGTTATTTTCTTTTTAGCCAAAATTAATCACCCTTTAAAGCTATTTTATTCTTTTTTTACTTAGCTTGTACACAATAATAAGTATTTCCGCTACAGCTTGATACATATCATCTGGTATTTCAGAATCTATTTCAATTTTTTCATACATGAGTCTTGCAAGAGGTTTATTTTCAATTATAGGTATGTTATTTTCTTTTGCTATTTCTTTTATTTTAAGAGCAATGCCTTCACTGCCCTTTGCTATTACTTTTGGTGCTTCACTCTTTCCCTCCTCATATTTTAAAGCTATAGATATATGAGTAGGATTTGTTACTATTACCGTAGCATCAGGTACTGCTTGCATCATTCTTCTTGTGGCCATTTCTTTTTGTTTCTGTTTTATTTTACCTTTAACTTGAGGATCGCCTTCGTCTTGTTTATATTCTTCTTTTATTTCTTGCTTTGTCATTTTAAGATCTTTTTTATACATATATCTTTGATATATATAATCAGATATTGCTAATGTAGCCATTATTAAAGTTACCTTTTTAAATATGGTTAGAATCAATTCTTTAAAAAAGGGTCCCATAGAACTTATATGTAGATTCCCAATTGTGAGTATATCTTTATAGTTATCTCTCATAAATTTATACCCTACATACCCAACTATAGTAACCATAGCCATAGATTTAAAAAGTTCAACTATGGTACGTGAAGAAAACATCCTTTTAAAACCATTTATAGGGTTAATTTTTGAAAGCTTAGGTTTTATAGTCTCCATACTAAATAAAAATCCACTTTGAATGTAGTTCCCAAGTATGCCCATAATCATTATAGGTAATACTATAGGTAAATAACTTATAGCAAATCTCGTAATAGAAATTAACATTAAGCTTTTTAAATTAGTTTCATTTAAAGGAATATTTAAATTATTCCCTAGGAAATATACTACATTTTCTTTCAAAATTCTAGAAGAAAAACTACTTAAAGTTGCAATAACTAAAGTAACTGCTAAAAGCGTCATAGCAAGTCCTACTTCTTTACTCTTAGCTATTTGCCCCTTTTTCCTAGCATCTGCCTTTTTACGTGATGTAGCATCTTCTGTTTTTTCTTCTGATGCGAAAACAAACATTATAGGTACAAATTTATATATTTCCCTCATTATCTCTGGGATATGTTCCATAGCAGATACCACACCTTTTGCAAACATAGGTAGTGCTAATGAAAATGTAAGTAATCCTACTATTATTTTTATCGGAAGTCCTAGTATCATTATATTTAATTGTGGCACTGTCCTTGCAACTAGCCCTAATGTAAGATCTGTAATTATTATTATCATAATAATAGGTAAAGCTATCTTTATTCCAATCCAAAAATATTGTATGAATGAATATATAATCTGCATTGCAGACTCTTGAGTTATAAGTGATTTTCCTAAGGTTACTGCATTAAAACTCTCTAAAAAACTCAATATGAGCATGTGATGTCCATCTAATATAAAAAAAATAACTAAACTCATCCAATACATCAATCTTTCAAGCAAAGTTGAGTTGCTTTTAGTATTGGGATCAAACATACTCACCATAGAAAGGCCTATTTGCACATCCATTAAATTGCCGGCCATTCTTATAAAATAAAAGCACATGCCCGTTACTATTCCTAAAACTGCACCAGACATAACTTCATTTATTATTGCTGATATAAGTGCATAGTTATTATTTATTATAGCTACAGACTGATTGTAATCTATACCAGGCAATAAGATATATGCAAAAGTCATAGAAAAGAAAATTTTCAAAGCATTAGGAGTACCATTAGGGAAAAAAATTGGTGCTACAATAAAAAAGCTTCCAAGTCTTATAAATACTAGCATTAATGCAGTAAAGTAGGCTAAATCTAACAATATAATTCCCCCTATTGTACTATGGTTGAAATAATTTCAAATATTCTTTCCGTAAATCCAATCATTTTATGAAGCATCCAGCTTCCTGTAAGCAAGCCCACTAAAGCTATAGCTATAAGCTTTGGCACAAAAGTAAGTGTTTGCTCCTGTATTTGTGTAGTCGCTTGAAATATACTTATAATAAGCCCAACTATTATAGATATTCCTAATATAGGAGCTGCTATCATAAGTCCTGTACTTATAGCTTCTTTTAAAATTCCCATCAGCATATTTTCAGTCATTTATACCACCTCACGAAAAACTGATTATTAAGGACTTCACTATTAAATACCATCCATCCACCATAACAAATAACAACAATTTAAAAGGCATAGATATAAGTACTGGTGGAAGCATAAACATACCCATGGACATTAATACACTTGCTACCACCATATCTATGACAATAAATGGAATATAAATTAAAAACCCAATTTGAAAAGCAGTTTTTAATTCACTTATAGCAAAAGCCGGGATAACAACATACATAGGAACATCTTCCTTTGTTACCTCTTCTCCAAGCTTTGCAACCTCCATAAATAGTTTTAAATCCTTTTGTCTTGTCTGCTTAAGCATAAACTCTCTTAAAGGTTTTGAACCTTCTTCAAATGCTTTCTCTACCGTTATCTTATCTTCAAGCATAGGCTTAAATGCAACCTCATTTATACTATTATAAACAGGTGCCATTATAAATATAGTTAAGAATAAAGCAAGTCCAATTAAAACTTGGTTTGGTATTGATTGTTGCGCTCCTAAAGCTCCTTTTAAAAAAGAAAAGCTCACTATTATCCTAGTAAAACTAGTCATCATTATAATAAAACCTGGAAGCATAGTAAGTACTGTTAACATAATAAGGACCTTTATGCTACTTACATAGTCGCTAGGCGAA
>CAYYWN010000054.1:0-10217 GCA_964474485.1 uncultured Clostridium sp.
CTAGACCACCTTGTGAAAGTTTTGTAATATTTATTTCACTATTTGCTACTGCTATCTTTTTAATTACTTCTCCATCAGAAATTACTTCTATAACATAGTTCCCAATCTCTATAGTTGGTTTAACCTCTTCTTTAGGTTCTACATCTATTATCTCCTTATTCACTTACTGCACCTCCTATTATTTCATCTTCTGTTTTATAAACCTCATCGTTAAACTCAGACATATCTTTTCTTATCTCAGTTTTATTTTTATTATATAAGTCTTGATTTAAAATTGTTGTAGATTTATTTGCGTTACTTGTCCCATCTGTAGATATGCTTGCATTTAAATATACTACTTGCACCTCTCCTATTGTGCTGTACCCAGTTAAGTTTATATTTTTATTAACTTTTAACATTAAATCCATCTCCCTTTATATTTAATATTTATATCCATTGTATTTTTACTACCTGTTATTGTATTTAATCCTGGCTTAAGGCTTGGAAATTCCCATAAATCCGTATCATTAAATTTATTAATCCCCTCCTGGAGCACTGTACAATCTTCACCATTAATAATTATCTTCTTTCCTTGTTTTAAGTTTCTAATTGTTATAGCTTCTTCGGATAATCCGGTAATAACTAAGTCTATAGCATCTACACTTGGCGATATTTCTAATATACATGGAGTTTCTAAATTGCTAGGTACATTTATTATTTTGGTTAAGATCCTGTTCATTGCTTCGGTGACCTGCTCTTTTTCAGCTATAACTAACATGTCTACATTAAGTGTTTCATTGCCCTTCATTATATAATTAAATGTAGGAGTTCCACTCACAAACCCTCTGTAATAATACTCTATATCATCAAACTTTATTGTAGATATAGCTAATTGGTTAATTAGGTTACTCTTCATTATTTCTAACTCATTAGCATTACTACATATTATATCTAAGACAAGTGTAAGGGTCTTATACTTAGCCTTATATTTATCATCAACAAAAGGAGCAATTGAGTTAGTATTCCAATCATTTATAATATCAATTTCAGCACTTTTAATATTTCTGTCTAATAATTTAGCTTTAAAATTAGATATATTAATATTGTTAATAAGCACTATCTCACCCTCTTCCCAGCCATAGCAAATTTACCATCAGTTTTCTTATATGTGTATTCAGATATTTCTTCACTATCCATATAATTCTTAACCATAAATATATCTCCGTCTTTTATATCCTCACTTGTAGCAATATCTGTGATTATACCTTGTGTACCCCTAGCAACTACTCCTGAGCTAGTTCTTGAAGTTTCATAATTAACAGTGGAAGTCATTTTAGCAGTTAAATCAGATAAGTTTTTTTGCATATCATTTTGTATATCTTTAGTTTCATCTTCAAAACCGACACCTACTCCTTTTGCCATCATAGCACCTACTTGATCTCTAAAAACTCGAGATGGTGATTTTATTTCCAAAGCATCTTTGGCACCTTGTACCATCCCACTAAAGAAATCACTAACTTTCCCCCCCAACCATGAACCCAAGCTCGTTATACCATTCCACACACCTTTTACAATATTAGCTCCTATAGCCTGAAATTGTGCAGGAAGATTTTGAACCGCTCCAATAATATTAGTTACCATGTTAGCACCAGCTTGGCTTGCCGTTGCACATAAATTACTCCCGAATTGTACAACATTAGTTATTGTATTAGCTAACCAAGTCGAAATAGAGCTTGGTAACGTGGAGAACCACTGTATAACTGCGTTTATAGCATTTGTGGCTGAGTTCACCATATTGTTATATATCTGGCTTCCCCAAGAGATAATATTAGTTATTGTATTATCTAACCAAATCAATATCATACCCGGTAGTGCACTAAAAAACATCCCTACACTTTGCATCCATATTGGTACATTGGTTTCAAGATAATTCCATGTATCAATACCCCATTTAACTATAGATAATAATACAAAACTTAAAGCATACCCAATCATATACGGCAGCTCATTAAACCAACAAAATATTTGTTGTATCCACATTGGAATAGTTTGTGTAAAGAAGTTTGATATGTTATTCCATCCATCCAAAAATGATTGTTTGATTTCTATCCATAAATCAACAAACCAATATGGTATTCCTATAAAAAAATCTAATACCGTTTGAAAAGCATTAGGAATATACTCAGTAAAGAAGTTGACTAACCACTCCCATACTTCTTTACCTGCATTTAAAATAGCGTCCCAGGCTCCTATAACAACATTTCTAAAACCTTCATTGGTATTCCATAGGTACACTATAGCAACAACTAATCCTACTATACCTGCGACTATTAATCCAATAGGATTTGATGACATGACGCCATTAAGTAACCATTGTGCTACTGTAGCGCCTTCGGTAACCTTTTTATATTTTTGAAATGAATTAACTAATGCCATAATCTTATTAGCTACATTTATAGTCATTAAAGCAGCACCTATACCAAGTATACCAGCTATAATTACACTACTATGGTTCATAATCCATTCAAGGCCTTCTATAAGAAGGGGAAACCACTTTTCAATAAGTTTAACTATATTTTCTGCTAAATTTCCAAAGCCTTCTGCAATTTTATCTATACTATTTCCTAAGTCCCCATCATTTAAACTACTACCTAAAGAATCAACACTTTCTGTTGCTACATCAATTGCTTTTTTCATTGGTCCTTGGAATTTTTCACATGCAGTTAGTCCTAGCGTTTCTAATCCACCGCCCAACTGCTCAACTGAACCCTCTAAATTATCCTGCATGGTTTTAGCCATATTTCCAGCTACTTCGCCAACTACTTGGTTAACCCCAGATATTGCAGTAGTTGTTACACCTTTTAAACCAGCACTTACTATGCTATTTAACTTGCCTATACCTTTATTGATAGCAGTATCATCTATTTTGCGATACATTTTTATTTTATCATCTGCCATTTTCTCACCTGCCTTTTCTATAAAATAAAAAAGACAGACACGCTCACTACTTTATGTGTGGCTTGGTTCTGTTCTTTGCTTAATCTCTAATTTAATTATTTTCTTACACCTATTACACTTTATTTCTCCCTTAATATAATCAGCTTTTAAAAGCAATTGATTACACTTAGGACATCTTATTTCTTCAATTTTAATCACCTCATTTACACATAAAAATAACACCTACAATTAAGTAAGTGCTATTTTTATTTTATAAATATATTTCTGTTATTTCTTCAATTTTAATTTTACTTCTTAATTCATCTACAAACGATGACCAATGTAGACTAGATCCTACTATTTCGAAGATTAAACCTTTTATCTCTTTATCTCCAGATCTATAACTAATTACCATAAAATAATGGGTTTCACTTTTGTGACTATTGCCTACTCCACTCATTCCACCTACTATTGCTCCTAATGACCCAAATAATACTCCGCCAGCAACGGCTCTTCCTACTGTGCTTCTACTCTTTTCAATTATTTCTTTTTCACTAATAACATCAACACCTGTTATTTGCTCTAATTTAAGATGTACCGGTGGCTTACCTTTAATTAGTCTACTTGTAATAGTAATACACTCATTGGTATTATCAATACTTAGAGCTATTGCACTTCCTCTACTATACGCGTCCACACCATCTACAAAAGAAAGATTTACGGATCTATCACCATTTTTATTTTTCTTCCCAAATATACTCATATAATATTTTCCTTTCACGTTAATATTGATATATAGTATATCACTTTATAGAAATTTATTACAACACCTTACTCAAATCTCCACCATTTAGTAATATTTTTTCTATTTCATCCAGCTTTTCATTTTCATCTTTACTAATATTAGTAGGTATTTTATAGAGGTCTTTCATCTTCTTATAGTAAGCCTTCTGCTCCTTATCTTTAATCTTACCTAGATCCATAGCACGATAACCCATTATCTTAACTATCTCATTATCCTCTTTTAAAGCTTTGAACATAGCTTTAAATTTCCACCAATGCAAATACTCTATATCTTGTAAGTCTACTCCATATTGATCTAAGAAACTAGAGTAAATGTAGTCGTCGTCATATTCATATGAATAAACTTGTGTAATCTTAACTATTCCTTTATTTTTGTTTTTAGTTTCAGTTTCACTTTTTCCGCATCTGTAGAACCATAGAATTTTCTCCACTGCTTCATTAATATTTTTAGGCATTATAGGATAATAAAGTTCTAAGGCTTGTATAATCTTATCTTCATCAGTTAATTCATTATCTTGCATAAGCAACTCAAATAAAATAGAGGTGCCAAAATCTGAATTGATTTCATAATCTTCGCCCTCTATATTTACTTTATCAGGTAAAAGGTCAATTAAAATATTCATTACTTCTTAGTTCTGCGAGATACCCTGTTAGGTGAATACTTATTTGCTAGTTTTTCTATTTCTGTACTCTTCGTATTTACCTGAGTTATTAATTCCTCAAAAGCTTTTAAGCAAGTTAATAGATTAACTTTATCCCCAAATACCTTCTTGTCAGTGCCCTCACCAAATATGGTATTAAATACTTCAAAAATTGCATTGCATTGAGTTCTAATACTTTTAGTTACTTTCATACCTTGTACCCGTTCAGCTATTCCCTCAACGATTTCTAAAGCTTTTTCGTACTTTTCAGCAACTTCTAAGTCTAATATATCTATATCTTGTAATTCTACTCCATTAATTTTCACAATCTCATCCCCTTTTAAATTTAAGCTTTAAGTGTAAAACCTTCGGTAAATGTTTTAGTGGTCGTGTCAAAACTTCCTTCTATTGGATCACTTATTCCTAAGAAACTTCCTGTAATGCCTAATTCTCCATCATTATCCTCAAAACTTTCTACCGCTATAGCAACTATAAACTTTCTCGCTCTAAAGCCTGCTGTTGTTGCTGCTTTATCTAAATCTACTATTACGTATTCAGTTTCTGTATCTGCACCAGTTAGTTGCATTTCACCAATTTTCCTAACATGTTCTATAGCTTTTTCACTTACTATTTGGTCAGCACCAAATGATGTCGCCCATTCATATCCCGTAATGCTTTGACTAGCACTAGATTGATTTATATACCTTTTACTAGTTGTTTGTGCTGATGGGCTTTCATTAAGTTCAGTAAATCCAGTACCTAATAGTTCAAATTCTCCAACTACCTTTAAGTAACTAGCTTGTATTTTTCTTTTTCTAACTGTCATTTATATCATTCCTTCTTTTTTAAATATTTAAGTCTTATTTGTATCTTAAATTGTGCAGTATCCCCTGTTACTGCAAAAGCATAACCTGTGCTAGTAACCTTTATTTCTAATGGTTCTAAGCCTATATCCAGTATTGGAAATACTTCATTATCATTTTGAGTTTCTACCCACTCTGAAAATCGCTCATAGAATCCACTATTATCTATATTCTGTAGTACATCACTGCCATAAGGCTCTCTAGATGTGAATATAAAAGCATATTGCATTATACTATCTCCGTTTATATACTTTTTTAGTATAGGTTCAATAGGTATTTCTTCTATAGAATAGGTATCTGCATTAGGGTCTAGGTAGTTAACATTCACTCGTATGGCACTATTAAAGGTATCTAAATAAGGGCATTGTCTTATATAATTTCTAAGACCATCTATTATCATTTGTTTCTACCTCCACAAAATCCAGCAATGCTCTCAACTATTTTATCGCCTTTATCTATCCACATTTTTTTGTACCGCACTTTATCTCTTAATACTCCTAATAATATACTCTGGTTTCCATTACCTTTATTTCCGTAATACTGTTTAAAAGCATAAAAGGCATTGTATATAATTTTATCAGTTTGCAACTCAACCATCATATCTTTAAGTCTTCCTGTCTTAAAAGGTGTATAATTATTACATTGTTTGGCTACTTCTTTAGTAAAAAGTAGCTGTACTTCCCGATTATTTTGTAAATGTGGTTTGAAAAGTATCTTTTTAGTATCCTTAAGTTCAATTCTTACTGTATTCATACTATACCCCCCTCAATTTCCCAATGATTAGACAATTCATTAACATATTTAATATCTATTATATAATCAAATTCGCTTTCTAGGTCGGCTAATCTATAAGGCTTGATACCTGCTACCTCAAAATCAACCTCACCTTTTACAATTTTATATCCTGGTACAAAGGTAAAATGATTAAGTCTTTGTAAATTAGAAAATCTTTTAGTACTAACATAATTATCTATCTTATTTATAAATATAAATATGCTATCTGCTAGTAGTAAACCTTTATCACTTACAGTACCATTTCTTTTACCTTGGCAATTTACACCTTTGTTTATTATTAATATGAATACTATATGTTGCAGTTATTTAACTCTCTTAAGCTTTTTAAGCTCATTTAATTGTGTAGATAATTCATCAGCACTCCAGCATCATTATGGCTAGAATCGTCTGTTTCTAACACATTAATAGGATTACAATAAAGCCTATTAAGTAAGTACTGGTTAGCACTTAGTACCAAACGCTTATCTGACTTATCATTGACGATATCCTTTATGTTATCAATATAGGTATTTAGGTCATTCATAATATAGTTGTTTCCTTGACGTGCCATGTCTTACCTACGCCTATATAGCTCGTCCTTAACTTCATCAAGCTTAATCACCTTCCTTTTACATATTACATAAAAAAGACATCTACATCGCTGTAAATGTCTTTATATTACTCACTATATTATTCCCTATATCTTTAACTAATATCACTATACCACATTCTATACCCACATTACTGCAAACATTTAATTAAAATCTTAATCCTCTTTCTATAGCAAATATTTGTCTTGCCTGTTTTAGCCAATAATATATGCTCCTCTCACTTGCTGGTATAAATATTTCAGCCGCATGGACCTTAGCCTTGGTATCATCTAAATTGCCTTCTTGCTCGGTGAAATATACATATTCTATAGCTTGTACTATATCGCTCCTATTTCTTGCACGCAACTCTGCAAGCGTTAATTCAACTCCTTCCATATCCTTTATTTCTGCTATCTTAATGTTAACGGCCCTTTCTGCTGCCATAATAGCTGACTCTGTTGGCTTAGATATTCCTGAACCACCTCCACTTCTACTGATATTTTCTAGTGCTTCCTCATAAATTTTCTTTTTATATTTTTCTGCTGACTTACCATTATTAGCATAAAATCTAAATGCAGCAGCAGCATAATCTCTTAGATGATCTTTCATTTGTTACCTCCGCTATCTTTTTAATCTTGCTTTAATTGCTTCTAATAAAGTATTCTGATTAACTTCTTTATTGCTTAAAGCTTTTATAATATCTTCATCTACTGTATTTTTACTTACTAGGTGATGTATTATAATCTTTTTCTGTCTGACCTTGCCTATGAAGCTTTTCATTAGCTTGATGATATAACTCTAAACTCCAATTAAGTCCAAACCAAACAATAATATTTCCACCATATTGAAGGTTTAAACCATGTCCTGCTGAAGCTAGATTCACTAAAAGCATTGGAATTTTCCCCAAGTTCTAATACTAGATCCCTTTCTAGTTGTTTATATTTCTTAGTAGATCCTTCAGATAAATTAACATTTATTATATTATTTATTCTTTCAGGTACATCTAGATAATCCTTAGACATCATACTAATACAAATATCTACTATACTCTCATGTATTATTTTTCTGCATTATCTTTTAAATCATACTTATAAACTATATGGTCATTTGCTTGTACTGGATAAAAATACCAATATATATATCCTGTAATAGTTCTCCTAATCTTTTACCACCATCTAATAAATAAAGTTGTGGCCATAGATCTATTAAACTATTAGGTGTTGGTGTTCCAGTAAGTCCTACTATTCTTTTAAAATAAGATCTTACTTTCTTAAGTTCCATTCCTAAACCTTTTAATTCCTTAGCTCTATATACCTGAAGTGATCTTAAAATTTTACGTGGTGCTTTAAGTTCTACAAATACAATCCTACCTGGCACTCCTGACATACTAGGACTAACAAACTTTAGTGCTTTTCCATCTATCAGCTCAATTTCTTTTTTAAGTTTACTTTCTACTTTTGATTCTTGCACTATCATCTTCCCCTTTTTTTAGTGGAAACACAAAAACAAAATTTCATATATACATGTATTACACGTATTAGATGTATATATGCGTATATGTATATGGCTAATTATATAAATACTACTTATATAGTGTTTTCTGTTTCCATTGTTTCCAATCACCCTACAAATATTGGTTCTACCGGCTTTTAGTTGGAAACAGTTCTGGAAACACAAGGCTCTTTTCTGTTTCCACTGTTTCCGCCGCCTTTTTTGTAAGATAATTCTGTTTCCACTAAATTCTACGTGAGTAGGCTCTTTGTTTACCGTATACTTTACCAAAACTTAGAGGATTATCACACCTAACCCAACAATCAAAGCCCTTTAAGATATCATTTATTTCTCTTGATTGCATAGGTGTTAATTGTTTAGGATCTCCATTAAATAACTCTACCCATATTTCCATTACACAAGTTTTTTCTCTTCTTAAAGTGCCTTCTATGGAATCCACAAACTCTGTACCTTGTATATAATTTCTCTTCTCAGTTATCTCTAGTTCATACCAATTCTCAGGCAATAGTTTATTTAAATATTCTTCCACCAGTCCAGCCTTTGCACTTTCCTCACTGTGGCTATCCTGTTGTTTTTGTGCTTCCTTTTCTTCTTCTCCACTTAGATATAACTTTTCTCCATTCTTAAATAGATCTAAGGCTTCGGCCCATATCTGGTCAACTTCATACTGTGTCAGGTCCTCAAATACACTCTTTGTGTTAGGTACCACACCTACATCTACAGGCCAGAACCTTCTATTACCTGTTCTATCTCTTAGAAACTCATTATCGTTCGTAGTCCCTATAAACACACACTGACGGGGGAATCTGCTTGTCCTTCTGCCGTAAGCTACTCTGTATATATCTTCTGTCTTAGATAGGAAATGCTTTGTTGCTTCAATGTCAGCTTTTTTAGTGGCCATCATTTCACCCATTTCTATGAGCCAAACTCCTTGCAATTGTTCATAGGCTTCTTTACCACTTACTGTAGTTAAACTATCTGAATACCACTCTCTACCTAGTTTTTTTATAATAGTACTTTTACCTATTCCCTGTGGCCCACTTAATACAGGCATGTTGTCAAACTTTATTCCTGGAACAAAAACCCTAGCCACTGCTGCAACTATTATTTTTCTAGTAACTGTTCTTACATAGCTGTTATCTTCTGCACCTAAGTAATCAATAAATAGTGTATTTAATCTTTCCTTGCCATCCCATAAAATGGTATTTAGATAATCTCTTATTGGATGGTAGGAGTGCTTTTCAAAAGATAATGCTAATGCATCTGCACACTTTGCAGTGGAACTTATACTATAATACTTCTCAATAAACTCCCTAAGCCCACTATCATCTGTATCATTCCAGTCTGATTTATTGTCTTTATTCCTCCATGGTAGTTGACCGATAACTACAGCTCTATTAGAAAATTTATTAAAAGCTATTTTACCTTTTAATAAAGGTTCATTTTCTATTATTAATAAGAAGTTACTAATAGTGCTCTTAACCTTCCCACCATCTGTATAAGTTAGTTCATTAACCCACTCAGTATCAACTTCTTCTATATCCTCTACTATGTCAAAATCCTCTTGGGCTTTCTCCATACGCTCCTTACCTAGTGTTTGTTTTACCTTATTATCAGAACTAGCGAACTCACTCATTCTAGTAAAAGAAGGTATCCTATTAGCTGGTGTATCTTGCTTAGCTTCATCATCTAGATCACCAAACTTATGAATCCTCACTAGGTCAAAAGCATTAACAGTCATACCACTAGTAGGATCTGTACCATGGTGGCTATAACTGAATTTATTATCATAAACTATTACACCACCAGTAGTACTACCTTCTGCGTAGGTGTACCTGGTTTCATCTGCACCAGGTACATAAACATCACGTAAGAACTCTTCTATTGCTTCACTTATTGAGTAGGTCCTACAGAAGGCTCCTATAACACCTTTCTTTTCTAAAGGCTCCTCTTGCCTCTTAATAGAACTTGTAATCTTTGCACTGGCTCTGCTACTCTCTGGCCAGTAACTCACATCTTGCCACCCAAAAGTATATCTACTTAATATATCTTCAGGATCAAGCCACTTTTCATCTTGTACTTTGAAAACATATTCCCCATCTGATGAAGTTGAAGGC
>CAYYWN010000055.1:0-10095 GCA_964474485.1 uncultured Clostridium sp.
TATATCTCTTTTTAATAAATTATATGTAGTTATTAGAACATCTACATCTTCTATATTATCTAAAATGGATTCCCTCTCTTCCTTTGCTCCATTAATAGCTATAACTTTTAGCTTTGGTGCAAACTTATGGAATTCATTTATCCAATTATAAATCAATGATGTGGGAGCTACAATTAATGATTTACTTCCCTTATTAGATAATAAAAATACGATAATTTGAATAGTTTTACCAAGACCCATTTCATCAGCTAAAATCCCTCCAAATCCTAAGTAATCTAAAGTTTTAAGCCAGTTATAACCTATATTTTGATATTCTCTTAATGTCCCCTTTAATTCAGAGGGCACCTTAAACTTCAATTTTTCTATGTCTTTAAGTCTATCTCTTACCTTCTTTAGCTCACTCTTGCCTTTTATATATCTAATATTATTTTCTTCTATATAACTATCTAGAAAGACGCCTTTATTTTTAGATATTTCAATATGATTCTCCTCGATATTAGAAGAAGATACTGAATCTAAAAGTTTTAAAAATTTATTAAGTTCTAGTTCCTGTAAATCTAGATATTCTCCACTTTCTAATTTATAATATTTAAGATTATCCCTAAATGATCTTAGTATATCCATAGTTTCTTTAGATGATATATCTCCTATTTTAAAGTCCATATCAAAATAATCATATTTACCTACACTAATATGTGCTTTTATACCTTTACTTCCAATATCTTTTAGACCCTTAAAGTTTTCAGAATAATAAACTTCTCCTATTTTTTGAAGCCTTTCTATATCAGTTTTAAAAAAATTAAATATATAATCATCATCTTTTAAAAAATGAAATACTCCTTTTATTTCTTCAAATCCCAAAGCTTTAATCGTTCCAAGTATTTGATCTTCCTTTTTAATTGCTCTATATATAACCTTTTCCTTAAAATCCTCAAAAATATTAAATTCAAAGGCACCATACTTTACATTAACCTTTAGTGTTATAATTTCATCTTTCCTATCAAAATAAAAATTAAACTTACAAGAATCAATTACTATCTTATTTTGTATAGACGTTGATAATGCAACCATAGGTGATAAAACATTAAGATCTGGAATTAATCTTCTTAATATAGTTTGTTCTTCAGCCATAGGAATAGTTACAAGCTTAGTCTTATTAAATATTTCAAAATAAGGTCTTATTTTATAACAGAATTCAAAACTTGGAAGGTATACAGTTGTACCGTATAATAAAACTTCATTTTTTGAATCCAAAATGCTAGGCATGCCTTCAGTCACTTTCAAGATGTAATTACCTTTAGAATTATTTAATTCAAATCTTATTATGGGATCATCTATTATAACCTCTGTTTCTACTGGTCTTGAAAAAAATCCTTCGTTTAGATATACCCTATGATTTTTTATTATCTCAAAAAATTCCCGAACTAGATATTCTGGAATATTTATATACTTTCCATCTATATTCTTTTCTCTGCTACTACTAAAAACTTTAGTCTTTTTGTCTAAACTCCAAAGCCTTTCTATAAAATCTATAAGCCTTTTATCTTTTACATTTAATTTTTGACTCTTTTTATTAAATGTGAAGTTTTTACTGTAACTTACAGGGAAATTATTATGGTAAGATAGTAAAAATTGATTAAGATCTTTTAAAACATTAAGATCACTAGACCTAGTAAATTTAGTACCTATTTTAAGCTCAACCTTGATACTATTATTCCACTGATCTTTATTAATATAAACTTCTATCTTTATTTCCTCTTTATGTTTTTCATCACCTAAAAGTATCTCTAAAACACCACTTTTATCTTTAAATGAATTATCCACCCTAGAGTATTCTATATTTAAATCTGGATGTCTTTGTAGGCTTTCAAGTGCCTTATAAAATGTTGCTACTAAATGTTTACAACAATAACTTTCTTTTTTAAATTCATTTTTTTCATAATCAGCACAACTACAAAATGTAGACAAAATACTTTTGCTTCTTGCATCTATTTCAATTATAGTATTATATTTATTAAAAAGGCTTTCAGAAATAACTCTACCATCTACACAAATTAAGTTTTCTTCATTTATTATGTCTATAGAAGAAACTAAATCATTATCTATAATTCTTTGGCCTTTAACATGATTTTTACCACTGGTTCCCTCATTAAACATTTGTAGTAACTCATATTTTTTCAATGTTTTCTCTCCTTAAATCATATCTTATAATATTTATTTTGCTATAATTATAACATAATTTATAAAATGCAAAGGAGACTTCTAAAAATGAAACTATTTTTTATATCAGATATTCATGGTTCCGCCTATTATTTAGAAAAAGCTTTAGAAATATTTGAAAACGAAAAAGCTAACTACTTAGTTATCCTTGGAGATCAACTATACCACGGAGCTAGAAATCCACTTCCTAGAGACTATGATCCTAAAAAGGTTGCCTCAATTTTAAACTCTTATAAAGATAAAATTATAGCTGTAAGAGGAAATTGTGAAAGTGAAGTAGATCAAATGGTACTAAATTATCCAACTATGAGTGATTATTCTATAATTCTATATAATAATAAAAGATTATTTTTAACTCATGGTCATGTTTTTAATAAAGATAATATGCCAAGTTTAAGTGATGGGGATGCTTTAATATATGGTCATACTCATGTACCTTTAGCTAAAAAGATAAATAATATATTTGTAATAAATCCTGGTTCTATTACATTTCCAAAGGAAGATACCCCTCATTGTTACGGTATTTTGCATGAAAATATATTTAAAATTAAAACTTTAGATGGACACATATTTAAGGAGATAGATTTTAAAATTCTTTTATAATGTTCTTCAATATATTCATTTTTTTATTAATTAAATCACAATCAAAAGTCCCAGTAAAAGTAAAAGTTTACTGGGACTTTTATCATTTTTTTAAACTACCATTAAGTCCACCATTGTATTATTTAGTTAAACTATTATCAATCTATTCGTAATGATAATGACTTTAATGCTCTATTGAAAATACATATCATCCATGTTATTATATTAACGTATATATAGCTATAAAATCTAATCATCTAGGAGGTTAAAAATGTTAAAAAAGGTCTTATTTATACTGTTAGGTTTCATTTCATTATTCTTTGCTTTAGTAGGAGTAATATTACCTTTACTCCCTACATTTCCATTTTTATTATTATCCTCTTTTTGTTTTATAAAAGGATCATCGGAAATTAATAATTGGTTTGAAAGTACTAAAATATACAAGAAACATTTAAAGGGCTTTAAGTTAAGTAATGGTATGACCTTGAAATCAAAATTATTAATCTTAATTCCTGTACATGTCATTTTACTAACTTTATTTTTTACTAAACCCATATTACCAATGCAAATTGCTATAGTTGTTCTATTAATTATAAAAACCTTAGTATTTATAAAAATTAAAACTATTAAGGGGGCAGTGCCTAATGATGGTAGATAAAAGACTTTTAAACCTATGTGAAGATTCTAAAAAATATATTACACTTACAGTACTTATGAATTGGATATCTTTAGCTTGTAATATTTTCATAGTATTTCTAATAGGAAATTCTATTGATTTAATATATAAAAAAGAAGCCATCCCATTATCCTTATACATCCCATTTGTAATTTTAGCTCTTGTTATTAGATTTATTTCCAATATATATTATGGAAGGTTTTCATATCATTCTTCTTGTAAAGTGAAGCTTACCTTAAGAGAACGTATTTATAAAAAGTTATTAACTTTAGGTGTTGATTATAGTAAGGACGTAAACACTTCTTCTATAGTTCAAATTGCTATAGATGGCGTTGAAGCTTTGGATATATATTTTGGAAAATACTTACCACAACTTTTTTATTCACTATTAGCTCCAATTACCTTATTTATAATTTTGTCATTTGTATCATTTAAAGCTGCTTTAATTTTAATATTATGTGTTCCATTAATCCCCATGTCTATAATAGCTATTATGAAAATTGCTAAAAAGTTATTAAAAAATTACTGGAATGTCTATACAAACTTAGGCGATAGCTTTTTAGAAAATCTTCAAGGATTAACAACATTAAAAGTTTTTAATAGGGACGAAGAGCGTCATCATAAGATGAATGGCGAAGCTGAAGATTTTAGAAAAATCACAATGAAAGTACTCTCTATGCAGCTTAATTCTATAAACTTAATGGATCTTATAGCCTTTGGTGGTGCTGCTTTAGGAAGTATAGTTGCATTAAATGAATTTAAACATGGACAAATCTCCATAGGAGCTGTTTTAATTATACTCCTTCTATCTTCTGAATTCTTTATACCACTAAGGCTACTAGGCTCCTATTTCCATGTAGCCATGAATGGAATTACAGCTTCTGAGAAAATATTTAATCTTCTTGACCTTAAAGAGAAAGAGAAAGTAAACATATCTTCTAGTACAGAATCATTAATTTATAATCCATCTATTAGATTAAATAATGTAGTATTTAGCTATGATGGAATACGAAACATATTAGAAAATGTAAACTTAAATATTCCCTCTGGTAGTTTTGTTGCCTTAGTTGGTGAGAGCGGCAGTGGTAAAAGTACTATAGCATCTATTATCTTAAAAAATTATGAACTTACTAGCGGTAATATTGAGATAAATACCACTAACTTAAATAACATTTCTTTTGATGGTATCGCTAAAAATATTTCATTAATTTCTACTAATAGCTATATATTTAATGGCAGTATTTTAGATAATTTATTAATAGGAAAAAAACAAGCTTCTAAAGATGAAATAGAAGAAGCTTTAAAGCTAGTTAACTTATATGATTTTATTCAAGAACTACCTAATGGATTATATACATCAGTTGGTGAGGAAGGAAACCTGCTATCTGGTGGACAAAAGCAGCGTTTAGCCTTAGCAAGAGCTATTTTATCTGATAGAAAAATGTTTATTTTCGATGAAGCTACCTCCAACATAGATGTAGAAAGTGAAGAGCTAATTTGGCAGGCTATTTATAAATTAGCTAAAACTAAAACTATATTAGTTATATCTCATCGTCTATGTAACGTAAAACAAGCTGATAATATCTATGTACTACACAAAGGTAAAATAATTGAAAATGGAACTCATGATGATTTGTATGATAACAAGGGTTATTATTATACCATGTTTAAAAGTCAAAAAGCTTTAGAAGAAATAGGAGTGGTTTAATATGAAAAGAGCATCCGGTTTTAGTATAATGAAAAGACTTATAAAGGAGCTTAAACCCCTAGCAAAAGTAATGTTGATAACCATTATAATGGGTGTACTTGGCTATTTATCTGCTATTTCTATATCTACTTTCGCTGTAATAGCCCTAGGCGATTTATTAGGCGAAACTATGATATTTTCATTTAGTGTGTCAATAAAAGTAATTATAGCTTCTGCTATTTTAAGAGGATTATTTAGGTATTTAGAACAGCTTTCAGGACACTATATAGCCTTTAAAATACTAGCGATTTTAAGAGATAAAGTCTTTAGTTCCTTAAGAAAGTTAGCTCCTGCTAAGTTAGATATAAAGGAAAAAGGTAACTTAATTTCAATAATAACTTCAGACATAGAATTATTAGAAGTCTTTTATGCCCATACAATAGCACCTATAGTAATCGCTATAATAACTTGCTCGTTAATTTCCACAGTATTATTCAATATTCATATGTATTTTGGAATACTATCTATACTATTTTACCTTATCATAGGTTTTATCATACCATATTTTTCATCAAAATTCGGCCAAAATGCTGGTGTTGAATATAGAACTATCTTTGGTAAGTCTAATTCTTATTTATTAGATTCCTTAAGAGGCTTAAAAGAAATATTGCTTTTTGGAAATGGTAAAGAAAGCTTAGATAATATAAATAAAAATTCAACTCTTCTTAATGAAAAGGTAAAAATAATTAAAGGTCATGAAGGATTTATTAAAGCAACCACTGACTCAACAATAATGATATCTATATTAATTTCCACTATGTTTGGATACAGCATTTATATTCAAAATCAGATTGCTTTTTCTAATATGATTTTAGCCATTGTTATTATCGCTTCCTCCTTTGGCCCTGTGGTAGCTTTAAGTAACTTATCAAACAACTTATTACAAACCTTCGCTTCTGCCGAAAGAGTTTTTGATATCTTAGATGAAATCCCAATAGTAGAAGAAGTTCCAGGTGACTTTGCTATGTCTGATACTAGTATAAAATCTAGTGATATAAGCTTTGCTTATCCTAATAGAGGAGATAACATTTTGAAAAATGTCTTTCTTTCTATAAATAAGGGAGATAAAATTGCAATTGTAGGTAAAAGCGGTATAGGAAAAAGTACTTTTATAAAACTAATCATGAGATTTTGGGATGTTAATAAAGGGGAAATATTTATTGATAACAAACTAGTAAACAATATTCCAACCAAATCACTAAGAAAAAGTCAAGCTTTAGTATCACAAGAAACTTTCTTATTTAATGAAAGCATAGAATATAATATAAAAATAGGTAATATTGATGCAACTAAAGAACAAATAATAGAATCTGCAAAAAAAGCAGCTATTCATGAATTTATAAAAAGTCTTCCTAAAGGTTATGAAACAATTGTAGGAGAACTTGGTGGAAATCTTTCTTCAGGTGAAAAGCAAAGAATTGGGCTAGCAAGGGCATTTCTTACAGATGCTCCAATATTAATATTAGATGAGCCTACTAGCAACCTAGATACTTTAAATGAATCACAAATTTTGCAATCAATAAAAGAAAATGGTTCTGATAAAAGTATAATATTAATATCACATAGAAAATCAACATCTAGCATATGTGATAAAACCTTTGAACTTAAAAATAAGACTTTTAATCTAGTTAAAAGCAATTGACTCTAAAACCTATTCATGAAATTTTATAATTATATAAATATAGCGAGGTAATATCTATGAGTATTTCTAGAATCTTCAAACAAAAACAAACTGTAATGGTAATGATTAAAATATATTGCAACAAACACCACAATACAAAAAGTGAGTTATGCCCTTGTTGCCTAGAGCTTTTAAATTATGCTATTAATCGTCTTGACAATTGTAGATATGGTGAAAATAAGCATAACTGCGAACAATGTAAAACTCATTGCTATAAAAAAGATATGAAAGAAAAGATAACCAAAGTAATGAAATTTTCAGGTCCAAGGATCATATTTTATAATCCCAAATTGGCTATTGAACATTTAATATCTAATTTAAAGTATAAAATTAAGTAATACAAATTATATACCTTTTAAATATCTCATATCACTAATACAGATTAATTATATAACTTATACAGATATATAGTACTCATAAAATTTATATCTTTAAAGATATCTAAATTTAAATATGCTTTTCAAAATAAAAGTACACACATGAATTACCTTTCTTCTAAGATCTTTCTTTGCTACTTACACACCTGAAAGCAGGTAACTCGTCATATAAGTTGTTTCATATAATAATATTATTACTAATAAACTTTATTATATATTTTACGCCTTATTTAACTGATAATCCTTTTTAATTAGTAATAATTATTGACACTTTTAAAAAAGTGAACTATTATATAATAGTAACAAAAATTTATATAACAGAATTAAAATACAATAAAAAAAATTATGAAATATTATGAGACGAGGTGTTTAATTTTGAAATTTAATATATTAGTTGGTGGTACAGCAGGACAAGGTATGGATACCATCAGTGATTTTCTAGAAAAATTGCTTTTTAAAAAAGGCTTTTATGTATTTTCTAATAAAGACTATATGTCAAGAGTTAGAGGTGGCCACAATTTTACACAGGTTCGTTTTGGTGATGAACCAATTTATACACATACAACTACTATAGATTTAATAATTGCTTTAGATAAAGATACTATAGATACCCATTTAAATAATCTTAAAGATGATGGAATAATTATAACGGATGAAAAAATAGAGCATAGTGATATCAGAGTTAAAACTTTTCCCCTTATGAAGCTTGCTAAAGAGGCAGGTCTTACAAGAGCATTTGGTTCCGTAGCTGCTGGGATTGTTATAAAGCATTTTGGAATATCAAATGAAGGTATATCTGATATATTTAACAAGAAATTTACAAATGAAATAAGAACTATAAATGTAAATGCTTTTAACAGAGGTTATGATTTAGTAAGTAGCAAATATGATCTAAAGGAAGGCCGTTTAAAAGATAATATACTTATAAATGGTAATACAGCCATAGCTCTTGGAGCTTTGGCTGGTGGACTTTCCTATTATTCAGCTTATCCTATGACCCCTGCTACAAGTATAATGACCTACCTTTCCAAAAAACAGGTAGAAGCTGGAATCGTAGTAGATCAAGTAGAAGATGAAATAGCAGCTATTAATGCAGCTATAGGAGCTTCTTATGCAGGAGCTAGATCTATGACCGGTTCATCTGGTGGTGGTTTCTCACTTATGGTAGAAGCTTTAGGTCTTGCAGGCATTATGGAAACTCCTCTAGTAGTAGTAGATTCCCAAAGACCAGGTCCTGCTACAGGACTTCCTACTAGAACTGAACAAAGTGATTTAAGTTTCTTACTAACAGCTTCTCATGGTGAATTCCCACGAATAGTTATAGCTGTTAGAAATCCAGAAGATGCTTTCTATCAAACTTTTAGAGCCTTAAATTTAGCAGATAAATATCAAACTGTAGTTTTATTATTAACAGATCAATATCTAGCAGATTACAATATTACTGTTGCAAAGTTTGATCTTCAATCTCTTAAAATAGAAAGACATATTTCAGGATCAGAGATCTTAACTGATGGAGAAAAATATCAAAGATATAAGTTAACTGAAAGTGGAATATCTCCAAGGTTTATTCCTGGAAAGGTTAAAGGAGAAATTGTACTAGTTGATAGCGATGAGCATACTGAAGATTCTCATATAACTGAAGAAGCTGATGTTAGAAATGAACAAATGCAAAAGAGAATGAAAAAGCTAGATTTAATTAAAGAAGACTTAATTGAACCGGAATACTTTGGAGCGGAAGCTCCTGACACATTATTACTAGGCTGGGGTTCAACTTATGGCGCTTTAAAAGAAGCTGTAGATATGCTTAATAAGGATGATATAAAGGTTGGAGCTCTTAGTTTTGGAGATATCTCGCCCCTACCTCAAAATTTATTAACTAAATATTCTAAGGATGCTAAAGTTTTAATAAATGTTGAGCAAAACTTTACAGGACAATTAGGCAAGTTTATAACTCAAGAAACAGGATTAATCATGGATAAGAGTATCCTTAAATATGATGGAAGACAATTAAATTCTATAGAAATATATGATTCAGTAAAAAAGGAGGTGCTATAAATGTTAGATATAAAACTTTATAACACTAAAGATGAAAATGCATGGTGCCCTGGTTGTGGTAATTTTAATATACTAGATGCCATAAAACAAGCGGCTGCAGAACTTGATATAGCCCCTGATCAATTAGTAATGGTTTCTGGTATAGGACAAGCCGCAAAGACACCTCACTATATAAGAGCAAATGGGTTTAATGGTCTTCATGGAAGAGCCCTCCCGCCAGCTCAAGCTATAAAATTAGTTAATCAAGATTTAAAAGTTGTAGTTACTGGCGGTGATGGTGATGCTTATGGAGAAGGTGGAAATCACTTCCTACACGCACAAAGAAGAAATGTTGATATAGTTCAATTAGTTCATGATAATCAAATTTACGGATTAACTAAAGGTCAAGGATCCCCTACCACTGCTTTAGGTCAAAAGACTTCTATGCAATTTGAAGGTGTTAACATATACCCTTTAAATCCACTAGCAGTAGCCATAAGTGCTGGAGCTACCTTTGTAGCTAGGGCCTTCTCTGGAGATAAGAATAAATTAGTAGAAATTATAAAAGCTGCTATGAATCATAAGGGATATGCTTTAATAGATATACTTCAACCTTGTGTAACATTTAATAAAGTAAATACTTTTAAGTGGTATAAAGATAGACTTTATTATTTAGATGAATCTCATGATCCAAGTAATAAACTTTCAGCTTTTGAGAAAGCATCTCAATTTGGAGATGATGGAATTCCAGGTGGTATAATTTATCAGGAAAAAGGTA
>CAYYWN010000056.1:0-6567 GCA_964474485.1 uncultured Clostridium sp.
CTCCCATTCGTCTTTGAAGGCATCCAAGTCACAAATCCTGTCTTTCCACCATATGGTTGCTCTTTTCTATCCTTAGTCCCTGGAACAGCATACACTATATATCTTAATCTATTATCTTTATTATACTTATATCCCACCATATAATGTTCATATCTTTTGATATATGGATAATAATTTATCATAGGATAATATATAACAGTATATCTTGCGTAATTAGAATTATTTAATAAGCCTTCAATGTTTTTTGTAGGTATCTTGTACCATCTACAATATTTAATTTGATTTTCAAATCCATTTACACCTTCAAGCCCTTTTACAATTCCTTCAAAAAAATCTTCAGTATCCACTGATCCACATTTATTGTCTTCTATGCAGTGGTGTTTTTTATTGTCTCTATCTCCTAAAAATTCCTCGTCTTCTCTGTTATGAGATACGCCTTCGTCTTCTCTTTCATAAATAATATCTTCTTCTCTTTGATTAAGGAGATCTTCATTATCTATTTCCTCTATTAACTCTGACTCATAAGTTAAATTCACATCTTCTCCACTGTCCACCATTTCTAGCTTATCTTGCTTAATCTTTTCTATATTGTCTTCATACTCATTAAAATTCTTTTGTAAATCTAATCTATGTTCATGACTCTCTTTATTATTTATATCTTCCTTTATTTCCTCTTTAACAGTCTCTAAATTTTCTTCTGTATCCTTTTTACTGTCCCTTATAGTCTTTTTCTCTTCTATTTGTTCATTTATTGTATTTACTTCTTTTTGTGATTTATTTTCAATATTTCTTTCTTTAAGCTTTATTTCCTTTTCATTGTCTTCTTTTACAAAGTTCTTAACTATTTCTACATCTTTTTTAATAACTGTAGATTCATTTTCTTTACATATCTTACTTTCAGCTACATCTCTATTTAAGTTAACTTCTACAACATCGTATTCTTTCCAATTCTTAGGCTTATCACTACTTAAAAATCCACTCATAGGTATAGTTCTCTTACTGTTAGACCTTTTTAATATAGCAGTACCACCTATATCCTCTAATGATATGCCTGTTCCCCCTATATTATCTGCATCAAATTCATAGGATACATCTGCTCTTCCATTATCGTCTATGTTCAAAACCCCTATATTTATAATTTTATTAACATCTCTTTTATTACATACTATTAGCATATAATAAGGATTGTCTTCTCTTTTTAAGTTTTGAACATAGTAGGACATCTTTAATTTTTCATTTTTTAATTCTATCTTGCTATATCCTGAAGGCTGTTTATCACTTGCTAAGGCGCATCCTTTTTCATCTTCTTGCAGTATAACGAAATATCTACTATAAGACTTCTTGTGAGCCAATTTAATTCCCTCCACACTATATTTGTTCAATATAGTATATGAGTAGTTTTTTTAAAAGTGAACTTAAAAAATAAATTAAAAAAAGCTAAGATAAAAATCTTAGCTTTTTTCCCTATATTATTATAAATTTTAATTATTTGAAAGTTCATCTATATTGTTTGCAAGCATAGCAAATTCTTCTATAGATAAAGTTTCACCTCTTCTCATAACATCAATATTACTTGCCTTAAAAGCTTGTTCTATAAGTTCTTTAGAAAACCCCAATACTTTTAGACCATTTGGTAAAGTCTTTCTTCTCATATTGAAAGAACTTCTTATAACTTTAAAGAATAAGTCTTCATTGTTTACTTTAACCCTTGGCTTAGAAAGCCTGTCTAACCTAATAACTATAGATTCTACTTTAGGTCTAGGTAAAAAGCAAGTTGGAGATACAGTTCTTATAACAGTAGTATCACAGTAATACTGTACTAATAAAGATAATGACCCATATTCTTTAGTACTTGGCTTTGCATGAATTCTATCAGCTACTTCTTTTTGAATCATTACTGTTAAACTCTCAAAGTCATATTTACCATTTAATAACCTTGCTATTATTGGTGTTGTAAGATAATAAGTTAGTTTAGAAAACAGTTTAACCTTAGTTTGTTCTCCAATGATTTCATTATAATCAATCTTTAAAGCATCTTTATGCATTAATTGAAAGTTATCAAAATCCTTTAGTTCTTCTACTAAAATAGGTATAAGATCCCTGTCTATTTCTATGGCCGTAACTCTTTTAGCCTTTTTCAGTATCTCTCTTGTGAGAGTACCAACACCTGGACCTATTTCTATTACAAAATCCTGTGATGTAATTTCTGCTCCATTTACTAGATCTTCAATAACCTTATCATCAACTAGAAAGTTTTGACCTAATGTTTTAGTAAACTTAAAGTTATATCTGTCAACTATTTCCTTTGTTCTATAATCTCCCATATGTTATTAACCTCTTTTTTTATTTAATTATGTATCTTTACTATTATCTAGTACTTGTTATTAAGTTCCATACTTGCTAAAGCTTCTAAAAATTCCTTTTTTTCTATCCCAAAATTATTTAATCTTGAAAGAAACCTCGCTGAGTTTGCATATCCTATACCTAACTCTTTTCCAAGCTTATCTCTTTTTAAGCTAGACTTCTTATCCCCTACTAATCCATAATTCATCATATCTGTTATTGTAAATGTAATAACTTTATCTTTAATCTCACATTTAGCTTTTTTAATAGCCCTTATTATTGTTTCAGGTGAAGCATTTTCTACCCCTATATCACCATCTTTAGTTCCCTCTGCTTGTGATATATATGCATGTTTTACCCCAGGTACCCTTTTAGTTATTATACTTCTTATTTTATCTCCTGCAAAATCTGGATCCGTTAAAATTATTACCCCTTGCCTTTTTTGAGCTTCTTTTATCTTATCTATAACCGACCTATTAATTCCAAATCCACCTACAGCTAAAACTTCTGCATCTAACGCTCTTTTAACTGCAGTTATATCATCTCTTCCCTCTACCACTATGACCTCTTTTATCAAAACTATTCCCCTCCCATGAAAAAGAGGAGCTTACTAAGCCCCTTACTAATTCAGAATATATACATTTACATACTTTACTCCCCAGTTATAGCTTTCACTAGCTGAGTTAAAAAACACATCTATTGTGTTACCTTTTATAGCTCCACCTGTCTCTTCAGCAATGGCATAGCCATAACCTTCTATATACATCTTAGTGCCTAACGGAATTACTCTTGGATCAACAGCTATGCTACTATACCCATCAGGATTTCTTTTAGTACTAGTCCCAGTAGCTGTAATATGATTTCCATTGTTACCACTATTATAATAAGCTGTTGCTCTAACTTTTATGGTCTTTTTATATAATACATCTTCACCGCTACCTCTTGATGCGGTTAAAACTCCTAATGTCCCTTGGAGTACTACTTTATCCACAGGTTCTTTCACTACAATTTCACTTATCACTTTTCTATCTATTTCCTTACCATCTTCATAGATTACTTTAGTAGAGACTATTTTCTCTCCCAGTGAGCCTTCTTGAACTATCTTGTTCACTGTCTTATCTAACTTTTCATCTTTTTTTATTGTAGTGTTAAAATCTAAAGGTAAATTTTCTGCTAATACTTCAGTTTTTATTCTTGTAATATCAACTTTCAACCCCTCAGATATAGGGGAATCCAAAGAAGGCGATACTCTATCTTCTTCTTCTAAAGCAATTCCTTCTGCATTTAACATAGATTCAATATTATCTTCAGAAGTAAGTAGACTTAAAATCTCTCCATCTACTTCTACATTTACATCCACTGCTCTTTGTATGTGGACTTTATCTCCCTTTTTGATCTTTTCATTTATTCCAAGATCTACCTTATCCTTAGGACCTAATACTATTTTATTATCATGTAAAGCCCCTTGTACGGTCCCTTTATATGTTACTAATTTTGATTCTCTTCCGTCTATTACCAATGTTATTTCTTTTCTCATGTTAAAAATTGTAACTAGCAATCCCATTACGATTAGGGACATAACAAATGCTGCCTTTGGACCATTCGAAAAATAATTTTTAATTTTACTTTTGAACTTCTCAAACATAATGAACTACCTCCCTCTGGCAAGAGCACTTTTACATTATAACCATAATGAATATTGTTGTCAAACCTTATGCTCTAAGCCTTGAATAGACTGGTTCTATCTAAATTAAAAATATAAATAATGATAGCTTTTTATATAAATCCAGTCCTTTTTATGGTAGTTTTATAAGTTTATTCTTCTAGATTCTAACAATTTAAATAGTTTTAAAGTTTATTTATTTGATATAATTATATGTTCACTTTTTAAATTTAATACAGTATTACAAATTAAACTACTTATATATCATACCAATTAAAGCTTTATTCTATGTTAAATAATGCCTTTGTGTTTCTTATAGTTATATAACTAATTTCTTCTATTGATAGATCTTTTATTTCTGATATCCTTTTTATTATATGCTCTATATAATCAGATTGGTTCCTCTTCCCTCTATAAGGTACTGGTGCCATGTAAGGAGCGTCGGTTTCTACTAATATCTTGTCTAAAGGTACCTCTTTTACTACTTCTATGACCTTTTTTGCATTTTTAAATGTTACTACACCTGTAAATCCTAAATAATATCCCTCTTTTAAACATTCTCTAGCAAACTCCACACTACCAGAAAAACAGTGGAGAACCCCTTTTACTTCTGGAAACTCTTTTATTATATCTAATGTATCTTTATGTGCATCCCTATCATGTATAATCACAGGGAGCTTCATTTCCTTTGCAAGTTGCATCTGTTCTCTAAATACCTTCTTTTGTATATCTTTATGTGGATTCTCCTCCCAGTAATAGTCAAGACCAATTTCACCTATAGCTTTTAGCTTTGGATTATCCTTATTAGATTTTATCCACTTATATACATCTTCATTCCATTCATTTGCATTTTCAGGGTGTATACCTAATGCAGCATAGAACATTTCATATCTTTTAGATAATTCTAATGTGCTTTCACAAGCCTTTAAGGAGGATCCACAATTCATAACACCTATTACACCCTTATCTCCAATACCTTTTATTACCACTTCCACATCTTCATTAAAAGCTTCATCATCATAATGGGCATGGGAATCAAAAATATTTATTTTAACATCATTACACACAATAATCGCCCCTTTGTTTAAGTTATATATTACTTTATGTTTTCAATATTAACATTTTAATCATAAATTAATATATTACATATTCATAAACTTGTTATCACACCTTAAATTATATCTATATATTATACTATTAAAGATATAAAAAAGGTGTAACAAGGCCTATAAGTCCTCCTAATAACGCACCAAGCCAAGTTATGGCTTTAAGCTCTTCATTTGCGATACCAACAATCACTTCTTCTGCAAAATCTACTTCAAAGGAGTTAATATTATCTTCTACAATTTTTTCAATATTTAATATCTCAATTGCATCAGAAGCTTGCTTTTGTATAAATCTATCATAAACATTTCTTATGTAAATATTAGATGATTTTATTAATATATCTTCTTCAACTTTAATTAAGCTATTAATAGGTTTATTTATGGTTATGCCTGTAATCTTAGTTATACTATCTTTAATTATAATCTTAGTACTATCTGCATCAACTACCTCATATACAAACCTCTTTAAAACGCCGTATAAGCTTTCTTTATAACTCGGATCAAAATTTAATAATACTTCGTCTATAGAATTATGGTCTAATAAACTGTTTCTTATTCCATATATTCCTTCTTTTATTACTTCTAGTGAAAATACATTCTTTTGTAAAGCATTTACTAATCTATCAATAATAATTTCTATTTTAGAATACTCTACTGACTTTATAATTTCACTTACGTTCCCATCAATTAACTTATCTATATAATCCTTTATTACAACACATATTTGTTTTTTATTTTCATCTTCTTTTAAGTATTCTTTAGAAAAATCCAAAAACTTATTATATAAGGTTTCGGGATTTAAAAACATTGCTACTAAAGGATTTACATTAGATCCTATACCTTCAGAAATAGCTACTTTTATCTTCACCTTTGTATCAGGCTCCTCTAGTAAATGTAAAATATCACTTGTTATCTTATCCCTATTTTCATATATAAAATCATCTACTATATCTACTATATTTTTAGGAATAACTTCTTTAAGACTCTTTTCAGTATAAATCATTTCTCCTACTTTTCTATTTATCTTTTCTTTTATGTTTTGATGAAAGTCATAAGATGATGCATAAGTGTATGCAATCTTTAATAATCTTTCCATATTTTCTTCTTTCAAAATGTTGTCTAATATTGTGGGTTTCTTTTTTAATTCTTTTTCAAGCAAGTTATATATTTCTTTTACTATCTTATCTTTAACATTATCATTTAAGTTATTTAAAACTCCTACATATATGTACTCATTTATATTATCCACATTTTTTTGACTAAAATCTAAGTTTTCTTCCATTAATACTTTCAAACTTTTAGTAGATGAATAAATTCCTTTTATCTTAGTTTCAACCATATTATAAACATGACTATATATATTAGGACTACATAATGCTTTTACTATGGTATCCTTAGATAATAAGTGATTCGCTATGGCCTCACTTACACTTTTTGCAATTCTTTGTTTTTCTT
>CAYYWN010000056.1:6577-10045 GCA_964474485.1 uncultured Clostridium sp.
AACGGAACCTTAATACCAAATATTCTTTTTTCTTCTTACGGCCTAAATAACATTTTAATTGCAAGCCAATTTGTTATATATCCTATTACAGCCCCTACTACACATGGAATAAAGTTTTTCATATGATACTTCCTTTCTAGTAATGTTTTATATTATATTGATAGCATAAATCTTAGATTTTTACAACTAATAGATATTTTATTTATGTTTTATTAAGTAAACTATAGTGTGATTTAAATTACATCATTAAATAATATTATAATGTATAATTATAATATACATTGTTAATAAACCAATGCGTTCTTTAAATCATTGCCTAATTAACAATGTTGTAATATAAGCTTTATGTTAAATTAAAAGGAGGAAAACGTTAATTATGATTAAATCAGATTATAAATGTCTTCTTATCAATTTACCCCTTTTTGAAAGCTTTAATCAAAATGACTTAGACACTTTGCTAAATTCTAAGGATGTTAAAATTGCATCCTACTCTAAAGATGAGATAATATTTATGGAAGATGACATATGCTTAAACTTAAGTATAATATTAAAAGGCAATGTTGAAATACAAAAAGTAGATCCAAGCGGAAAGCTTTTATCTGTAGCTAGTTTAAAAAATGGAGATGTCTTTGGTGAAAATTTGCTTTTTGGAGATAGGAATATGTATCCTATGACTGTAGCTACTAAAAGTGAGAGCTTAGTACTTCACATATCTCAAGACGTAGTAGCAATTCTTTGCCAACAAAACTTAGACTTCTTATATTCATTTTTAAGAATTCTATCAAATAAAGCCATAGCCTTAAGCTCAAAAATTAAGCAAGTTACCTTAAAAACTATAAGGCAAAAAATTTGTGAATTTTTATATAAAGAGTACTCTTTTTCTAATAATAAAATTCCCCTTAAAATGTCTAAGCAAGAATGGGCTTATAAGCTAGGTGTCCAAAGACCTTCTCTATCAAGAGAACTTATAAAACTAAAAGAAGATGGAATAATAGCTTACGAAAAAGATTATGTATTAATCCTAAATGTACAAGCGTTAAAACAAAACATATAAAAAAATAAAATCAACTTATTATAAAGAGTGGGATTTTACAATAAAATTGTAAAATCCCACTTTGTTTATCTAATTTCACTTCCTACTTTTAATTCATTTGGAGCATCTATAACATATAGTATACTATCATCTTCGTTAGATGCTGCAAGTATCATTCCCTCTGATAATTCACCTCTTAGTTTTGCAGGTTTTAAATTAGCTACTAAAACTATATTTTTACCTACTAACTCCTCAGGTTTATAATGCTTTGCTATTCCTGATATAACCTGCCTTGTTTCTCCACCTAAATCAACTTTAAGCTTTAATAACTTCTTAGCACCTTTAATAGCTTCACACTCTAATACCTGAGCCACTCTTAAGTCTACCTTCTCAAAGTCTTCTATAGTTATTTCTGGCTTAATAGGCTTTAAAATAGCTTTCTCTTTTTCTACATTATTATCTACTTTTAAAGATTCTAACTCTTTAAGCTTTTGTTCTACATCTATCCTTGGGAATATTATATTACCCTTTTTAACCTTAGTACCCGCACTTATGCCATCAAAAGAAGCAACACTATCCCAGGTGCATATATCAACACCTAGCTGCCCTCTTATCTTATCTGAAGTATCTGGTAAGAACGGAGATATAAGTACTGATATTATTCTTAATGCTTCAGCAAGGTTATAAAGTACTGTTCCTAATCTCTCCTTTTGATCTTCATTCTTGGCTAAGATCCAAGGAGTTGTTTCATCTATATACTTATTACACCTTCCTATTAAAGTCCATATATAAGATAACGCTTCAGATAATTTTAAATCATCTAAGGACTTTTCCACAAGCTCTGGCGTATCTAATGCAAGTCTTATAAGTTCATTATCTATAGCTTCTGTAGCTATTGGTGCTGGTATCACTCCATCAAAATATTTCTCTATCATGGTAACCGTCCTTGATACTAGGTTTCCTAGATCATTAGCTAAATCTGAATTTATCTTCTTTATAAAAGTTTCATTTGTGAAGGTACCATCTGAACCAAAAGGTATTTCCCTTAAAAGATAATATCTTATGGCATCTACACCAAAATGTTGTGAAAGTATTACGGGATCAACTACGTTACCTTTAGATTTTGACATCTTACCACCATCAACTAAAAGCCATCCGTGACCAAATATTTGCTTTGGAATAGGTAAGTCTAATGCCATAACGATAATTGGCCAATAAATCGTATGAAATCTTAAAATTACTTTACCTTTTAAATGAACATCCGCTGGCCAATTCTTTTCCTAATGCTGTTATATAATTAGATAATGCATCTATCCAAACATATACCACATGACTTTTATCAAACTCTACTGGAATACCCCAATCAAATGAAGTTCTTGATACACACAAATCTTGTAATACTGGCTTCAAAAAATTATTTATCATTTCATTTTTTCTTGATTCTGGTTGTATGAAAGTAGGGTTAGCTTCTATATATTGCAAAAGTCTTTCTGCATATTTGCTCATCTTAAAGAAGTAAGCCTCTTCTTTGGCTTTTTCCACGTTCCTTCCACAATCTGGGCACTTGCCATCTAATAATTGTGTGTCTGTCCAAAATGATTCGCATGGAGTACAATAGGACCCTTCATAAGAGCCTTTGTATATATCGCCATTCTCATAAAGCTTTGTAAATATTTCTTGAACTGCTTTAATATGATTATTATCTGTAGTTCTTATAAATTTATCATAACTTATGTTCATTAGTTTCCATAATTCCTTAATTCCATCTACTACCTTATCAACATATTCCTTAGGTTTTATCCCATTTTCTTCAGCTATTCTTTGAATCTTTTGACCGTGTTCATCAGTTCCTGTTAGAAACATAACATCATAGCCACTTAATCTTTTAAATCTAGCAATAGCGTCTGCCGCTACTGTGGTATATGCATTTCCTATATGCAGATTAGTTGAAGGGTAATATATAGGCGTAGTAATATAAAAGGTCTTTTTTTCTTCACACATTAGTTTATTTCCTCCCTTTAATTTCTAAATTTAAATCTAACATAGTCTTAAACAAATATAAGTATTACTAGAATTATTTGTAACAAAAAACCTCTATGTGTACTTACACATAGAGGCGTAATATTAACGCGATTCCCACTCTAGTTTATGCTGATGTCACCAAAAGCAACTCTATAAGTGATCCCACTTATAGTGACCATCACTTTTCCCTTTAACGGAGGATACCGTATTTTCTTAACTTAAAGCTTAGAAAATATGCTCCAAGACCATATTCATAAAGTTCCTTACCTCTGGTTTCCAGCTACCCCAGATCTCTTTTAGGCGGTTACCTTACTACTCATCTTTTCATAACAATAACTATTATATATTCTACATACATAATAATAAATTAAGGTTTTAATGTCAATAGCTATTATTTTAGTGTTATCATTACA
>CAYYWN010000057.1:0-10041 GCA_964474485.1 uncultured Clostridium sp.
TGATGAATAGAAACAGTTTGAAGAGCACTTTGATGGAAGCTTTAGGCATAGAAAAAACACATTATGAAAGACAAAGTGAAGATCCTACATTCCACCCTGGTAAAACAGCTAACTTGTTTATAAGTAAAGAGTGCGCTGGAATATTAGGAGAAGTACACCCTGATATTACTGAAAAGTATGGTATTGATACTGAGTGCTATATAGCTGAAATAAATTTAGATATATTATATAAAAATGCTAATGTAATTAAAAAGTATAAAGCTTTACCAAAGTTTCCAGCTGTTACACGTGATATTGCTTTAATAGTAGATGAGGATACCTTTGTTCAAGAAATTCAATCAGTAATAAAAAGTACTGGCGGGAATTTAGTTGAAAGTATTAATCTTTTTGATGTATATAAAGGAAAACAAATAGAGGGTGGTAAAAAGAGTGTTGCCTATGCCATATCGTATAGATCAGAAACAAAAACTCTTACAGATAGTGAAGTAAACAAAGTACATGATAAGATAGTTAGAGCATTAGAATATAAGCTAGGATGTAAATTAAGATAAAATTTCGTATTTCCTGAAAGTAAATTATGTGATAGAATATAAATATATATTAATTAAAATATGAATTTATCTAAGAGGGTGTTTTGCATGAATGTGATCACTATAAAAATAAATGGAATAGATTACAATTTAAAAGGTGAGGAAAGTGAAGAATACTTAAATGAAATTGCTAGTTATGTAGACAAAAAATTGAAATCCTTAATGGATAATAATAAAAAATTAAGCGTTTCATCTGCATCCGTTTTAACTGCAATGAATGTAGTAGATGACGTTTTCAAAAATGAATCTAAACTTTTAAGTCTTACAGAAAATATATCCAAACTAGAGCAAAGAGAGTTCGAGCTTACAGATCAGTTAGAGGTTCTTAAAAAACAATTGATTCATATGGAAAATTATAATGATGAACTTAAAAATAAAATAAGTTCTATGGGATCTGAAATCCATGAGAGAATTGATGACGAAGAGTTAAGTAAATCAAAGGACGAAAATAAATTTTTTGAAGAAAGTAGCAAGGCTTATTTAAAAGAAAATCGAGAACTTAAGGCGATCAATAAGGAGTTAAAGTTTCAACTACAATCTGCTAAGTATAAACTTATCGATATGCAACATAGACTTTTAGAAAATCAAATTGATTTAGTAAAGATAAAAAAAGAAAAGAGTCCATTAGTAGCAGATAAAGTTAAGTAAAAACATAAGCCTATATAGGATTAGAGTGTTGACCATGTCAGCACTCTAATTTCATAAGTAAGTTAAACTAGGAGGATAAAAATGCAAAAAATTGAACTTTTAGCTCCAGCAGGTAGCATGGAAAGTATATATGCTGCTATAAAAAGTGGTGCTGATGCTATATATATGGGAGGAAGTAAATTTTCCGCAAGGGCATACGCAACTAATTTTGATAACGAAGAGTTAATAAAAGCCGTAGATTACATACATTTAAATGAAAAAAAGGTTTATATAACATTAAATACATTGATAAAACAATGTGAATTAAAAGAGGTAATAGAGTATATAGGATTTTTATATGAAATAGGTGTGGATGCATTGATAACTCAGGACCTAAGCGTAGCTTATATAATCAAAGATAGATTTAAAGACTTTGAAATTCACGCATCTACTCAAATGACAATACATAATGGTTATGGTGCAATGTTTCTTAAGGATTTAGGATTTAAAAGAATAGTACTATCAAGAGAACTATCCTTAGAAGAGATAAAGTACATATCAGATACTTTGGATATAGAAACTGAAATGTTTATCCATGGTGCCTTATGTATATGCTATTCAGGTCAGTGTTTAATGAGCAGTATTATTGGTGGTAGAAGTGGAAATAGGGGGAGATGTGCTCAACCATGCAGAATGACCTACACTTTAATTAATAAAGATACAAAAGAAGAGAAGAGTGCATTCTTATTAAGCCCAAAGGATATGTGCACCTTAGAAGATTTAGAAGACATAATAAGTACTAAAACATCTTCTTTAAAAATTGAAGGAAGAATGAAAAGACCAGAATATGTGGTTGGAGTCGTAGAAACTTATAAAAATGCTATAGATGATATATTAAAAGATAAGGCAAGAGTAAGCTTAGAGAAAGAAAAGAAAAAGTTATTACAGTTATTTAACAGAGAAGGATTTTCAAAGGCATACCTTTATGGGAATAAGGGAAAGGATATGATGTCTTATAATTATCCTAAAAATACAGGTATATCTATAGGTATTGTTGATAAAGACGGATATATTATATTAAAAGAAAACATAAATTTAAAAGATGGAATAAGATATGATGATAAAGGATTTACTGTATCTAAAATAATTGTAAAGGGTAAAGAAGTCTCAACGGGTAAAATAGGGGAAAAGGTTATAATTTATCCTATAGAATATAAAAAGTCATCTGAGTTATTTAAAACTCTAGATACACAATTAATGAAAGGCTATGAAGAATATTACAAAGAAAAGACTAATGTTTTAGTAAGAGCGAAGGTAATATTTGAAATAGGGAAACCTTTTTCTTTAGAGGTTATCTATAAAGATAAAGTACAAAGATTACAAGGTGCTATTGTAGAAAAGGCTAAAAATAGGCCTTTAACCAAGGAAAAAATAATAGAAAATTTGCGCAAATCTTCAGATAACACATTAAAAATATCTGACATAAATTTTGAAACGTATGAAGATGGGTTTATGCCTATTTCCGCAATAAATGAAATTAGAAGAAATATTTTAGGAAAATTAGAAGAGGAAATAATAAAAGGATATCGAAGAGATAAGGTAGCGGAAAACAACTATATTTTAAAAGAGAAAAAGCTAGTGCAGGTACCAGAAATAATGGTAGGTGTAAATAATTCTATGCAGTTAAAGGCTGTAATAGATAGCAAAATTAAAGATATAATTATAAACCCTTATTTCAGAGGACTCCAGTCTATAACATCTATAGACTTTTCTAAAATAGATAAAGATACAAAGATATATATAGAGATTCCTACTATAGTAAGAAAAGAATTTAATTCTATAGTAAACTTTATTGAAGGAAATAAAGAAAATATAGCGGGTATTGTTACATCAAATCTTGGAATAATAAATAGATTTAAAAATAGTATTAGTATCATAGGAAGTTATAAACTAAATTTATATAATAATTTATCTTTAAATATAATGGATGAGTTTACAGATTTAAATTGTATAAGCATAGAACTCAACAGAAAAGAAATTAAAGAAGTACTTAAGAAGAAAAGGAATAAGTGTCAAGTCTTTGTTTATGGAAAGCCTGAGCTTATGGTGAGTGAATATTGCCCAATAGGAAGTGTAAAACAATGTGGGCTTTTAGGAAATACATCCTCTAATAGTAAACCAAAATGTTTAGAAGGTGAGTATGTACTAAAGGATAGGAAGAACATGGATTTTTTGATTAAGACTGATAAATTCTGTAGAAGCCATATATATAATCCGGTACCTATAAATTTAATAGATAAAATAGAAGAGTTGAAAGGACTTGGAGCAGATTCTTTTAGGCTAGATTTTATTGATGAAGATTATGAAAAAGCACTTTCAGTGTTATGGAGCCTAAAAAATAAAGAATTATTGGAGGGAATGGTAGATTATACTAGGGGGCATTACAAAAGAGGAGTAGAGTAATAATTTTAGGTTATTTTTAAAGTCCTGATAAAACAGTTTATATATAAAGAGGAGTTGATTACTTATGAATAAGAGAGCGCTAAAGGTATTAGAATTTAGCAAAGTAAAAGATGAAATTAAAAGATATGCGTCTACTAAAGCTGCAAAAGATATAATAGATGATTTAGTACCATATAAGAATGTATATGAAGTAAATAGGAGCTTAAAGGAAACTGAAGAGGCTTTCAATAGTATGGTAAAAAAGGGGTCACCACCATTTTATGGTTTATATGATGTTAGGGATTACTTAATAAGGATTGAAAAAGGTGGTGGAATTTTAGCCACCAATTTGTTAAAGATAGCTCAAATGTTAAGGTGTAGCAGAGGTATTAAGGATTATGTAAATAGGAAGGTGGAAGAAGAGGCTTTTCCTATGCTTGAAAATATATGCGAGGGTATAGTTCCTCTAAAAGCTCTAGAAGAAGAGATATTTCAAATTATAGTTAGTGATGAAGAAATTTCGGACAGGGCAAGCGATACTTTATACAGTATAAGGAGAAGTTTAAAAGATAAAAATAGTTCATTAAAAGATAAGGTGAATTCTTTAATAAAGACATACTCTAAATATTTACAAGAAAATCTTTATACTGTAAGAGGAGATAGATATGTAATTCCAGTAAAGGCAGAGCATAAGGGTATGGTTCCTGGACTTGTACATGATCAAAGTGCATCTGGCTCTACTTTATTTATAGAGCCTATGGGACTTGTAAATTTAAATAATGATATAAAAGAGCTTATGTTAAAAGAAGAAGCGGAAATTGAAAGAATATTAGATGAATTATGCTTTAAAATTTATGAAAAGATTCAAGTTATAAAAGTTAATGCGCAAATCCTCTGGGAACTGGATTTCATTTTTTCAAAGGCTAAGTATGCAAGTGAAATAAATGCTATAAAGCCAAGAGTAAATGAAGATGGAAGCTTCAATATAATACAAGGCAGACATCCACTTATAGATCCAAAGGTAGTTGTACCTTCAGATATATACTTAGGTAAAGATTTCAGTTCAATTGTTATAACAGGACCTAATACTGGAGGGAAAACTGTAACATTAAAGACAGTTGGGCTTTTGCATATAATGGCTATGAGTGGTGTTATGATACCAGCTTCGTATAATTCTTCTATCAACTTTTTTGATGAAGTATTTGCAGATATAGGGGATGAGCAAAGTATTGAACAAAGTTTATCTACATTTTCATCTCATATGACTAATATAGTAAGTATAATAAAGGAAGCTAATAAAGGCTCTTTGGTGCTTTTTGATGAACTTGGTGCTGGTACAGACCCTACAGAGGGGGCAGCTTTAGCGATGTCTATATTAGAACATCTTAAGTCTAAGGAGGTAAAGATAATTGCAACTACTCATTATAGTGAGTTAAAGATTTATGCTATTAATACTGAGGGTGTTGAGAATGCCTCTGTAGAATTTGATGTTAAAACTTTAAGACCAACCTATAGGCTCCTCATAGGTATACCAGAAAAGTCTAATGCTTTTGAGATATCAAGGAAGCTCGGACTTCCTGACTATATTATTCAAGGCTCTAGAGATCTTATATCAAAGGACAGCTTAGAATTTGAGGATTTAATTGAAAGTCGACAATCTAAAAGTGTTGAGGCAGATAGATTTGAGAGAGAGGCTAGGATATTAAAAGAAGAAAGTGAAAAGTTAAAAGAAAAATATGAACAAAAGCTTCAAGCTTTAGAAACTTCAAAGGAAAAGATATTAGAAGAATCTAAAAGAAAGGCTAAAATTGCTCTTAAAGATGCAAAGGAAGAAGCGGACTCTATATTAAAAAATATTAGAGATTTAGAAAAGCTTGGATATTCATCTAAGGCGAGACAAGATATAGAGGAACATAGAAATAAATTAGCTAAGGAATTAGATAAACAAAGCACAAGCATTATACCAAAGGAACATAAGGGTGAAAAACTAGTAAGTGTTAAACTTGGAGAAGAGGTATTTGTACCATCTTTAAATCAAAATGTTATCGTGCTTACAAGTCCTGATAATAAGGGCGAAGTTCAAGTTGAGGCAGGTATAATGAAGATAAATCTTAAACTTCGGGATCTTAGAAAAATAAGTGATAATAAAAATTCAAAAGAAAGAAGAAACAGTAAAAAACAGGTTAACCTAAATTTAAAAGGTGTAGGTGTATCTCTAGATCTTAGAGGGCAAGATTCTGAAGAGGCTTGTTATAATGCTGATAAGTATTTAGATGAGGCCTATTTAGGAGGTCTTGGATTAGTTTCCCTTATACATGGGAAGGGCACGGGAGTACTTAGAAATGCTATAAATGATATGCTTAAAAGGCACCCTCATGTTAAGACCTTTAGGCTTGGTGAGTATGGAGAAGGTGGAGATGGAGTAACCATGGTCCAATTAAAGTAGTAAAGGATGTGATTTTTTGATTATAGTAAGCGCATGCCTTTATCGCGTAAATTGTAGATATGATGGAAACTCTAGTGAAAACACTAAAATAATTAATGCTTTTAAAAAAGATCAAATTATTTTAGTGTGCCCCGAGGAATTAGGCGGATTAAATACACCAAGAACTCCTTGTGAAATATGTAAAGGGACGGGTAAAGATGTTTTGAAGGGATTATGTAAAATTAAGTCATCAAAAGGTGAAGACTTAACAAGTTATTTTATAAAAGGAGCAGAGGAGACGCTAAAGATAGCAAAGACTTTTGATGTTAAAAAAGCAATTTTAAAGTCTAAAAGTCCATCTTGTGGGCTTAATACAATTTATAACGGAGATTTTGATAAAACATTAAGGCAAGGTAATGGAGTAACCGCTCAAATACTCATAGATAATGGGATATATGTAATAACAGAAAATCAAATAGATGAATATTTAAGATAAAAGGCAAAAAGGAAATTTATTAAAAGAAGTTATATTTTAATAAATTTCTTTTAATAAAAATTTAGATTACATAATATTTATTATGTAGTTTAAATTTTAATGTAAACTAAAAATCAGAATAATAAAAAACTTAAAAGGAATAATTTAAAAACATATTAATAAAATAATAATAATTACTCTGTTTAAATAATGTTACTTTATATAAAAGAATATATATGGTATATTAAATTTTATAAGAATTATATACTAAGATTTAGTTAAAACTTAGGAGGAAGGCTAATGAAAAATATTACTATAATTGGAGCTACAGGATCTATAGGTATGCAAACCTTAGATGTAATTAGAAAGGATAAGGATAATTTTAATCTTATAGCCGTATCATTAAATAAAAATTATGAAAAAGCCATTGAAATAATAAAAGAATTTGAACCTAAATATATGGTAGTTAATGATTATGAAACTTACAAAGCAATTAAAATATTTATAGATAAGGGAAAAAAGAAAACTTCGTTATTAAATGATATAGAAGGATTAAGTTATACTGCATCTTTAGATGAAATTGACACGGTAGTTACATCCATAGTTGGAATGATAGGACTAGAACCTACACTTAAAGCTATTAAATCTGGTAAAAACATAGCACTTGCAAATAAAGAAACCCTAGTAGTAGCTGGTGACCTTATAATGAAGGAGGCTAGAATAAATAATGTGAGTATACTACCTGTAGATTCAGAACATAGTGCCATCTTTCAATGCATCCAGGGAAATGAAATAAATAAAATAAATAAAATAATTTTAACTGCATCTGGAGGCCCTTTTAGAGGCAAAAGCATAGAAGAGCTAAAGACTGTTAGGCTAGAAGAAGCATTAAACCATCCTAATTGGAACATGGGAAGTAAAATAACTATTGATTCAGCCACACTTATGAATAAAGGTTTAGAAGTGATAGAAGCACATCATTTGTTTAATGTAGACTATGAGGATATAAATGTAGTAGTACACCCTCAAAGTATAATACATTCCGGCGTGGAGTTTAAAGATGGGTCTGTTATTACACAGATGGGAAATCCAGATATGAGACTACCTATACAATATGCTTTAAACTATCCAAAGAGAAAGACGTCTGTAGTTGATAAACTAGACTTTTTTTCTTTAAAACCTTTAACATTTGAAAAGCCAGATATGAACACTTTTAGATGTTTAAGTTTAGCTTTTGAAGCAGGTAAAATAGGAGGGATTATGCCAACTATATTAAATGCTGCTAATGAGGTATGTGTTAGTCTTTTTATAAGTAAGAAAATAAACTTCTTAGATATACCTGTTATAATAGAAGAATGTATGAGAAAATTTAATTGTAATTTAGAATTAAATTTAAATAACATAAAAGATACAGATAAAGAAGTAAGGTCTTATATAAATTTACAATATAGTTAGGAGGAATTAATATATGTATATAATTTGGGCTGTATTAGCATTTAGCTTGCTTATAGTTGGACACGAATTAGGACACTTTACTCTTGCAAAGCTTAATGGAATAAAAGTTGAAGAGTTTTCATTGGGAATGGGACCTAAAATTTTTGGATTTAAGGGTAAAGAAACGGAATATCTTATAAAGGCCCTACCTATTGGTGGATATGTTAAAATGCTTGGAGAAGAGGATAATATAAATGATGAAAGAGCATTTTCATCTAAGTCTCCCTTAAGAAGAATAAGTGTAATAGCTGCAGGACCTATAATGAATTTTATACTAGCTTTACTTTTATTTGCAATTATAGCTATGAATAATGGATTTGTATTACCTAAGATAAATGAAGTTATTGATAACTCACCTGCTATGGAATCAGGACTTGTTTCTGGGGATACTATAAAAGGCCTTAATGGTAAAAAAATTTCAACATGGGAAGACTTTGTTATGGGAGTATCTATAGGAAAGGGAGAAGCTGTAAACTTGCAAATTGACAGAAATGGAGAAATTAAAGATCTTACCGTAACCCCTAGATTTAATGAAGAATTAAACAAATATGCTGTTGGTATATCACCTGCAATAATGCAAAAACCTAATTTCATTCAATCTATTAACTATGGAGTTTTACAGAGTAAGTCATTAATTAATCAAACATTTGGAGCTTTAAAAACCATCTTTACAGGAAAGGCTACCTTAAATGACGTAGGAGGACCTGTGACTATAATAAAGGCAACTGGTGCAGCTGCTAAGTCTGGAATATGGAATTTGTTGTTTTTTGCTGCATTTTTAAGTATACAACTAGGTATATTCAACCTATTACCATTTCCAGCTTTGGATGGAGGTTGGATTTTCATATTGTTTATAGAGCTTATAACACGTAAAAAGATAAGTGATAAAATAATAGGCACATTAAATTATATTGGATTTTCATGTCTTATAGTGATAATGATATTAGTAACTATAAAGGACATATTACGTCCCATAAGTTTTTAGGAGATGAATAAAATGGATAGAAAGACTACTCGTAAAGTTAAGGTTGGCAATATATATGTAGGAGGAGATGCTCCTATAACTGTTCAATCTATGACTAATACAGATACTCGAGATATAAAAGCAACAGTAGCTCAAATTAATGAATTAACAAAAGCTGGCTGCGATATAATAAGATGTGCAGTGCCCGATATGGAGGCTGCAATAGCTATAAAGGAAATAGTAAAACAAATTGATATTCCTTTAGTTGCAGATATCCACTTTGATTATAGATTAGCTTTAGAATCTATAAATAATGGTATATCAGCACTAAGAATAAATCCTGGTAATATTGGAAGTTTAGATAGGGTGGAGTTATTAGCAAAAAGTGCTAAGGAAAAAGACATACCTATACGAATAGGTGTAAATAGTGGATCTTTAGATAAAAGCCTTTTAGCTAAATACGGAAAAGTTACATCAGATGCACTAGTAGAAAGTGCTCTTAGTCATATCAATATATTAGAAAAAGTTAACTTTAATGATATTGTTATATCTATTAAGTCTTCTGATGTACCTATGATGATAGATAGTTATAGATTAATGTCGAAAAAGACAGATTACCCTCTTCATTTAGGCGTTACAGAGGCAGGAACTATATGGAGAGGAAGCATAAAGTCTTCTGTAGGAATAGGTGCCTTATTATCAGAAGGTATTGGGGATACTATAAGAGTATCACTTACTGGTGATCCTCTAGAAGAAATAAAGGTAGGTAAGGAAATTTTAAAGTCACTTGGACTAATTAAAGGTGGAATTGAATTTATATCTTGTCCTACTTGTGGTAGAACTCAAATAGATCTTATAAATATAGCAAAAGAGGTTGAGGATAGAATATCTAATTTAAATAAAGATATTAAAGTTGCTGTTATGGGCTGTGTAGTTAATGGCCCTGGAGAAGCAAGAGAAGCTGACATAGGAATTGCTGGGGGTAATGGTGAAGGGCTAATATTTAAAAAAGGTGAAATATTAA
>CAYYWN010000058.1:0-9883 GCA_964474485.1 uncultured Clostridium sp.
TTGGGAGAGAACTAATAAGAAATTCCTATTGGGCTCTTCAGGCAGCAAAAACATTAGGTGATGATGTGGAGTAGCACAAGCAGTATGAACGCAGTAAGAATATAAGTAAATTTGAGTTTTAAGAAAGATAGAACAGGTACGGCTTCAATGTCAATATATAAATAAGGACTATTGTAAGAAATACATTTAAAGATGATATAATAAGAGTTATAAATATGTGGATAGGTGGGATAATATGATATTTTATTTTTCTGGAACAGGAAATTCTTTTAAGGTAGCTAAAGACATTGCAAAGCATAATAATGAAAAGTTAATTTCTATAGCCTCTTTGATGAACAGTAATAAGGCTGATTTTGTTGAGTATCTATTAAAAGATAATGAAACTGTAGGTTTTGTGTATCCAGTTTATGCCTGGGCACCACCAAAGATGGTTCTTCAATTCATTGAAAAGCTAAAGTTTAATAACTATAAAGATAACTATATTTTTTCTGTAGCAACCTGTGGGGCGAATATAGGAAATACAATGAAGGTTATGAACTCTTTTTTAAAGAAAAAGAATCTTGATTTACATAGTGGTTTTTCTATATCAATGCCGAATAATTATATTATTATGGGAGATGTTGATTCAAAGGAAGTGGAAGAGAAGAAGCTTTTAGCAGCCAAGGAAACATTGAAGGATATAAATAATGTTATAAAACAAAGAGAAAAAGGTATCTTTAAGGTGGTAAAGGGAATTATGCCAAGCATTCTAACAGGCATCATAAATCCCTTGTTTACTAAAGGCGGGAGCAAAACAGATAAGTTTTATGCTAAGGATAACTGTATAAGCTGTGGCATTTGTGAGAGCGTTTGTAACTCTAAAACCATAAAGGTTCAGGGAAAACCTACCTGGGGACATGACTGTACCCAGTGTTTAGCTTGTCTCCATCTTTGCCCAGTTCAGGCTATTCAATATGGCAAAGGTACAGAAAGTAAAGGAAGATATAAAAATCCTAATGTAACTATAGATGAGATGAAGGTAAATAAATACGAGTTATAAAATTAATTTAAGCATATCACATAAGATAAATATGAAACTTGGAGGAAGAATAGTGAAATTAGACAGTATTATATTTGATTTAGATGGTACTTTATGGGATTCAACAGCTGAAGTTGTTAAGTCATTTAATAAAACAATAAGTAAATATAGTGAAGTAAAAGGCAAGCTAACTGTAGAGGATATAAAAGGTATCATGGGATTTACAGTAGAGGATATTACTGTGAAATTCTTCCCTTACTTAGATAGGGAAAAAGGACTTGAAATCATTAAAAAATGTTGTGAGGAAGAGTGTGGTTATTTAGAAAATAGGGGTGGGATTTTATACGATGGGTTAGAAGGAACTTTAAAAAAACTAGCTAGTACACATAAGCTATTTATTGTTAGCAATTGCCAATGTGGTTATATAGAGTCATTTTTTAAGGTGCATGGATTAAGCAAATATTTTGATGACTATGAAAATCCAGGTAGAACAGGACTTCTTAAAGGTGAAAATATAAAGCTAATAATAGATAGAAATAATTTGAAAAGTCCAATATATGTTGGGGATACTAAAGGAGATTTAAAGGCAGCAAAGTTTGCGTCTATACCATTTATTTATGCAAGATATGGGTTTGGCGAAGTTACAGGCTATGATTATGTAATTGATAGATTTGAAGAAATTTATGAAATGGTAATGTCTTTTAAATAGTGCAATGTATAATATGGATAAGGCTTATATAAATAGAAATACTAATAAGGTTAATAATTATATAATATAGAAATATTTCTTACGCTATAATTTAAATATTATATAAATTAATTGATTAAGCAAGGAGGAAGATTTAAGTGACAAAAGATTTTTATACTGCGGTAAAAGAAAGAAGAAGCATGTATGCAATTAGTAAAGAATCACCTATTCTAGATGATAGGATTCAAGAAATAGTAGAAAATGCTGTAATTCATACTCCATCAGCATTTAACTCTCAAAGTGCAAGAATTGTTATTTTATTTGGAGAAAATCATGATAAATTATGGGATATAACTAAAGAATCCTTAAGAAAGATTACTCCAAAAGACAAGTTTAGTTCTACTGAAGAAAAAATTAATTCATTTAAAAATGGATATGGCACAGTCTTATTTTTTGAAGATACTAGCGTGATTAAATCATTGCAAGAGAAATTTGAAAGCTACAAAGATAATTTTCCTATTTGGTCACAGCAATCTTCAGGTATGCACCAATATGTAGTTTGGACTTCTCTTGAAATGGAAGGGCTTGGAGCATCCTTGCAACACTATAATGAACTTATTGAAGATGAGGTAAAGAGAAAATGGAAGATACAAAACAATTGGAAGCTAATTTCACAAATGCCATTTGGAAAACCAACTGCTCCTGCGGGGGATAAGAATTTTACTCCACTAGAAGAAAGAGTAAAGATATTTAAATAAAACACTAAATGTAACACCCACTTATTATAGTGGGTGTTTTATAATTTAATCTTAAAATTATGTTAACAAATAAAGTGTTTTTATATTTATTAATAGTAAACTTAGACATTACTTTACATTTTAGTACATGAATATTATAATGTTGTAAACGCTAAATCTTAAGCTCTATATTTAAATATATAATCTTAAAAGAAGGCATAGTTTTTTAGGGTTCTAAAAAATACCAAAGTTTTACGAGATTATATAAATAAAAAATGTAAGGAGTAGTGATATGATTAAATTTGAAAATGTATCTAAATATTATCCTGATGATAATGTGGCTGTGAAATCTTTAAATTTAGACATTGGAGATGGAGAATTTTTTGTACTTATAGGGCCTAGTGGTTGCGGTAAAACTACTACACTTAAAATGATTAATAGGTTGGTAGACCTTAGCAATGGCACAATTTATATAAATAATAAAAGAATAAGTGAGTATAATATTCATGAATTACGATGGAATATAGGATATGTACTTCAGCAAATAGGGCTTTTCCCTCATATGACTATTGAGGAAAATATAGCTATTGTTCCAGATTTAAAAAAATGGGATAAGAAAAAGGTTAATGCGAGAATAACTGAACTTCTAGAAAGTGTTGGACTTGAACCTGATAAGTATCGTCACAGGAAGCCATATGAACTTTCAGGAGGAGAGCAACAACGTGTAGGTGTAGTTAGGGCTCTTGCTGCTGATCCCAAGATTATTCTAATGGATGAGCCTTTTAGTGCATTAGATCCAATTAGTAGACAAAAACTTCAACAAGACATGGTAAAACTTCAAAAAAAGATTAAAAAAACTATTGTTTTTGTAACCCATGATATGCAAGAAGCTTTGGCTCTTGGAGATAGAATCTGTGTTATGAAAGATGGAGAAGTAGTTCAGTGTGATACACCAACAAAAATTATAAGTAATCCTAAAAATGATTTTGTAGAAAACTTTTTTAAGTCAGGAAATGCATATAAGACATGTGTTCTAAGCGTGGAGTATAAAGTAAAAGACTTAGTTGATATAGACCTCTATACCCATTATAAATACAAAGCTCAAGATAGTAACATAAGTATAGATGATGAATCATCGCTAGAAGATTTACTTAAGTTATTAAAAGATGAGAAATTCATTTTAGTAAAGCACAAAGGAGAAATCATTGGAACAATTGACTCTCATAATGTGGTTAAATTCATATCTATGCAACTTGAAAAAGGCGGTGCTGTTTCATGATTACATTACTTTCAACACTTGAAGAACGTAAAGAACAACTAGTAACTGCACTTTTTCAGCATATGCAGATTTCATTTATTTCAATATTTATAGCTGTAATTATTGCTATTCCTCTTGGAATATATCTAATAAGGCATAAGCGTTTAGCAGAGCCAGTTATACAAATAGCATCTCTTTTTCAGACTATACCATCTCTTGCTCTTCTTGGAATACTTATTCCACTGGTAGGCATTGGTCAAGTTCCCGCTATTATTGCACTTGTAATTTACGCAATTCTACCAATCCTTAGAAATACCTATACAGGGATTAAAGAAATCGACCCTGTATTAATAGAAGCTTCTGAGGCTATGGGAATGAATAGGAGAAAGCAACTTTATAAAGTCCAATTACCACTTGCTATGCCTGTTATTATGGCTGGAGTTAGAACATCTATGGTTTTAATAATTGGTACAGCTACACTTGCTGCTTTAATTGGAGCTGGTGGACTTGGAGATTTAATTCTTCTAGGCATTGATCGTAATAATAATAATCTGATCCTAATTGGAGCAATTCCCGCAGCACTTCTTGCCATTATTTTTGATGTGCTACTTCGTTACCTTGAAAAGATATCTTTAAAAAAGTCCATGATAGCTATTGGGTTAGGAGTTATGATAATATCTTATGTTATTGTTTTACCCTATTTTACAACACATAAAAAAGAAATTATTATTGCAGGAAAGCTTGGATCAGAGCCTGAAATTTTAATTAATATGTATAAATTAATAATTGAAGAGGAAACTGATCTTAACGTAAAATTAAAACCTGGACTTGGGAAAACCAGTTTCCTTTTTAACGCTTTAAATTCAGGTGATATTCACATATATCCTGAATTTACAGGAACAGCGCTAGAAACTTTTGTAAAGGAAAATGCAAAAAGTCATGATCCAAATGAGGTTTATGAGCAAGCACGAATTGGGATGGAAGAAAAATTTGAAATGGCATTCTTAATGCCTATGAAATACAATAATACTTATGCCATTGCTATATCCGAAGACCTTACAAAGGAACATAATGTTACAAGAATATCAGATTTGAAAAATATAGAAAGTAACATTAAGGCAGGATTTACTTTGGAATTTACAGATAGGGAAGATGGATATAAAGGTATTAAAAAGGTTTATGGAGTAAATTTTGAAGATTTAAAGACTATGGAACCAAAATTACGTTATAGTGCAATGAAGTCAGGGGACATTAATTTACTTGATGCATATTCTACAGATAGCGAACTTAAGCAATATAAGCTTACGGTATTGGAAGATGATAAGAACTTCTTTCCTCCTTATCAAGGTGCACCACTTATGCTTAAAAAGACTCTTGAAAAGTATCCAGAAATCAAGGAACCGTTAAATAAACTTTCAGGTAAAGTGACGGAGGATGAAATGCGTAAAATGAATTATGAAGTCAATGTAGAAGGGAAATCATCTAAAGATGTTGCAAAGGAATATCTTGAAAAAGAAGGTTTGCTTAAATAGTTAATATAATTAAGATAAGATCATGAATTTAGAACACTTCAAAATTCATGATCTTATTATGTGAATTATGGTATATAATTTTAGTAATAGGATAAATAAGGGGGAAATATGAAAAGTATTATAAGAAAACTAACTATCATAGGTATTACAGCTATAACTTTAGCAGGATGCACTAATATAGGAACTAAAAAAGATACAAAAGGTTCTATATTTTATTTAAATCCAGTAAATACTGAAGAGTTTTATGCTTTAGATGGTAAAGGTGAAAAGAAGAAAGTAGCTAATGATATTTCAAATGTTATGTACTCTAAAGGACTTAATAAATATATTTCTATTAATAAGGATAAAAGCTTAATTACTATTGATAAAGATGAAAGCATAAATGAAATTGATACTTTTGTAACATATATAGATGAGATAACTGAGGATAGTACAACTATCTATTATATTAATGAAGATGGAGAATTATATGAAAGAAAAAAAGCAAGTAACGACAATAAAAGGATAGCAAAAAATGTAATGGAATATAAGTATTTAGCTAAAAACACTATATATTATAGGACAAAAGATCTTAATTTACATATAAAAAAAGAAGATAAAGAAAGTCTTAAAGTTGCATCTAAGGTATCTTATTTTAAAATTAGTGAAGATTTAAATAAGATAATATATATTTCTTCGGAAAGTTTATACCTAGAGGACATAGATAAAGAAACTAAAGAGGAAGTTTTAAAGGGTGGCTCTAAACTTTTGGAGGCTAAATTTATTAAAAATAAAGATTTAGTATATATAATTAATAATGAAAATCCAGAGCTAGGAGGAAAGCTTTATTATAAGCCTTATGGAGCTAAAGCAGAAGAAATAGGTGATAAGGTTATTAGAATGGAACTTTCTCCTAATGGAAAAGGGATTTATTATTTAGATGCTAAAAGAAAGTTATACTTTAAAGATTTCAAAATTGAAGAGCCAGTAGAACTTTCAGAGAATGTAATGTTTTTAAAAAATATTATGGATAATGAAGCCTATATAGTTGACATGGACAGAAACTTAAAAAAGGTAAATCTTAAAGGGGAAGAAGAGGAACTACTTAAGGATGTAAATCATTCTATAGCTTATGAAGATAAAGTAGTTGCAAAAAGTAGTGAAAATGTATTATATATAAATAGTGAAGAAGTAGATTCTGAGGTAGATATGTTTTATGTTAATGGAAAAGACATAGTGTATCTAAAAACTAATGGTGAAATATTAGTTAAAAAACATAAGGACAAACCAAAGGTAGTTATAGATAATTATAAAATTTATAGGGATGTATATTTTTTAGATACTAAAATATATACAAATATATTTACTTTAGAAGATTTAAAAGGGTACTGGATTAATAAGGAACATGGAAATATTATGATGGCATTTACTGAAGATACCTTATCTGAAAATACGCCCTATGTATCTAAAAACTATTCAATAAAAGTTGAAACAAGTAAATTTAATGAAATTACTATAACTTTAGATAATATGGAATTCCATACAAGGACATTTAATAAGATAGACCAAGATATTATAAAGGACTTTAATAGTATATATAAAAGAGTAGATGAAAAAACATATGCAGATCGTGAAGCTAAGATGAAAAAGATTAAAGAATGTGCAGTTAAATTTCTAGGTGAAGAAGCTAGCTATGTTAAAGACTTACAAAGGGACGGAACTAAATACTATGTTTATGTAAATAATAATAATCCATACTTCCCAGTGGTTATAGATGAGAATATAAACGCTTATAGCTATGATGACTTTTTTAAAGCAGGAGAATTAATACCTAGAAACTAAAGTGTTTTAACTGTTGTTTTTTTAAAAGAGACCTTAAGTCCTAAAAATTATTTTAGTAAGGTCAGTATTAAGTAAAGTGAGGTGTAAGATGGCAAGCTCTAAGTTATAGGCTTATTTAGATTGTTTGTCAAAATATATGGATAATAAAAAGAATATAATAATAATCATACTTAGCATAACTACAGTGTTAGGGTACATCAGCTACAAGGTATTAGATAAAGGATATGGGACTAAATCTAATGGCAAAGGGCTATTTACTATGAATACTGATATTGGAGATTTATATAGCTTAAATGAAAAAAATGAGGCATTTAAATTACTAGAAGCATCAATAAAGCCAAGGGATGTAAAATATAAAGAAAAGTCTAAAGAACATGTAATATTAGATGAAAAAGATAACTTATTTTCAATAGATGAAAATGGTGAAAAAAAGGATATAGCTTCCAATGTTTTAGATTATAAAATCAGCGATTATAAAGGAAATGTTATTTATTACAAAGATAAAGATAATAATTTGTATAAGTATGTAGAAGATAAGGAAGATCTTAAGATAGATAGTGACATAGATGAATTTAAATTCTTAAATAATGAAATTATTTATTTGAAAGATTTAAAAGATGTATATATTAAAAGTGGTAATAAGGAAAGTGAGAAGATTTCTATTGAACCCATGCTTTTAAAAAATCAAGGATTAAAGGAGAAGAAGATTTTTTTTGTAGAAGAGAACAAGGTGTACTCCTACGATATTAAGAAAAATAGTAAAAATGAAATTATGGATATTTCAGTAGATGAAAAAAAGCCTCCAATATTTATAGAAGATGCTTATAGAGGTATCTTTTATTTAACAATGGACTTTTTTACCGAAAAAGGAATAGAAATTCATTATAAAAATAAATATAAAGAATCAATAACTTTAGCAGAAAAGGTTTCTGATTATAAGGTTTCAAAGGATAAAAAGGGAGTATATTATATAATTCAAGATAAAGAGAAGGTTACCTTTTATTATAAAGAATTCGGTGAAAAAGAAGCAGTTAATATTTATGAAGATAAAACCCAGGGGTCTATACTTACGACTACAAAGGATGGAATCATTATAAACACTCATGAAAATATTATTTATAACATAGGACCTAGTGGAAATAGGGAAAGAATTGGTTCAGATCCTATGTCAATTATTAAGGAATATAAAGATAATATAGTTTATTTAAACGCTAATGATGACTTGTATATTGGAAAAAGTAAGGTGGCAGGAGGTGTAAAAAACTGTTTAATAAAGGAGGAGTTATTAGTTTACGTAACACAGGATAATAAAGTCTTCTTAATAAAAAATAATAAAAAACCAGAACTAGTAATAGAAAACGCAAAAGATTATAATAAGATTTATTTTAATAATGAAGAATTATTTGAAAATGCTTTTGGGCAGTCTGATACAATAGGAAGTTGGCAACAAGAAGATAATGACAAAGTTATGTTTAATTTTGAAAAGAAGACTATGAGTATGGTGACAGAATATAGTAATCCAGAGTTTAAGTATAAAGTTGTAAATGATCATCAAGGAAATATAACAACTTTAGATAAAATGATACTTTATATAAACATAGAAATGGAAGATGTAGAGGTAGAAAATGATTTTATAAAGCTAGAGATGATAGATAACGATACTTTAAAAATAAAAGATAAAAATTACAAAAAGATAGATAAAGATACTTTTAAGAACTTTGCATCAAAGGATAAAAAAGCTAAAGAGAGTATCAAAAAATTTATGGGACTTGAGTATTTCGATTTAGATGTTAAGTGTAGCAACATAATGTTTTATAATGGGGAAAAATATATCTTATATAAGTCTACTTCTGATAAAGCACCAGCTATGATATTTATAGACGAAAATGGTCTAGCATATTCTTATACAGACTGGAAACATTATAAAAAGTTAGTTGAAGAAGAAGCCTTTAATAATATGTACGTAAATAGAGAAGAAGAGAAGTTAGTCCCTTATAATAAAGATAGGGCTATAGATATAAGCAAGGTTAAATCTAAATACGAAGGATCAGTTCTCTCTAATCCTAATTATATAAAATGGGAAGCCGCATTAGAGATTACAGCCAATGACTTTTTTAAAGAAAGAACAGATTTAAATGAAGAGGATGTACTTTTTGTTGTAAGTCCTATGGAGGGTTATTACTATATAGAAGTTATGAAAGGTGAAAAGCATATACGTGCATATGAGATATCGCCTATAGATGGTGTTATAGCTATGAAAAGGTAATGATTAATATAAAGATATTTCCCAGGAAATAAATAATTGTTTCAGGATTAGTTAATAATTAAGTATAATAAACGTATGATAATTATAGATAAAAGAGGTAGAGGATATGAATAAAAGTTATGTTATTATAGGAAGCGGTGTTGCGGCAATTAGTGCTGCTAAAGCTATTAGAGATAAAGATAAAAGTGGAAGCATAGTTATATATGGAGAAGAAGCTATGCTGCCATATTTAAGAATAAAGCTATCTAAGGATTTACTTAAAGATTTAAATAATGATAAAATTCTTTTAAAAAAGCAACAGTGGTATGAAGAAAATAATATAAAGTTTTTTAAGGATACAAGAATTTTAAAAATAGATGTGGAAAATAAGTTTTTAATAAGCTCAAAGGGAGAAAATATTTCCTATGATAAGTTATTAATTGCAACAGGTTCATACAATAGAACCTTACCGCTTATAGGTTCTGATAAAGAAGGGGTGTTTACCCTTAGAAATGTATTAGATGCAAATAATATTAAATCTTATCTTAAAGGAAAAAATAATATTGTTCATATAGGTGGAGGGG
>CAYYWN010000059.1:0-9824 GCA_964474485.1 uncultured Clostridium sp.
ACAAATCACAGCAGCTAAAGCAAAAAAGGTAATAGGAGTAGAAATCATAGAAGAAGCAGCCAATGCAGCCAACGAAAACGCTAAGCTAAATGGCGTAAGTAACTGCAACTTCATAGCAGGGGATGTAACCAAAGTCATCCAAGACCTAAAAGAAAGTCCAGACATAATAATCCTAGACCCACCAAGAACAGGAGTACACCCAAAAGCACTACAATACGTAGTAGACTTTAAAGCAAAAGAAATAATCTACGTATCCTGTAACCCAAAAACATTAGTACAAGATCTTAAGTTCTTGGAAGAAAAGGGATATGAAGTAGAGAAAAGTGTGTTGGTGGACATGTTTCCGAACACGCCTCACGTAGAAACGGTAGTAGGACTACGTCGCAAGGATTTGTAGAAATCCTGTGTTTTCAACACTTTGTGAAGCATACGATTTTTGAACGGACAGGTGAAAAAGAGAAAACTAAGCTCATAAAGAGTTGTATGACTGTTTCCGTGGTTGTTGAACTAGAGTGTGTAGATATGTAATTATAGTATGTATAGAAAGATCCTCAGAATGTTTTATCTGAGGGTCTTTAGTTCTTTATATCCATCGAATTTTAACTGTGCCTGTTGACATAAGTCTGCAATTTAACAATAAGTTTATCTTGCAACAAAGGGTATGTAATGTTAATATATAATCACAACAATGTAAAGGGTGGTCGACATATGAAACTAAGCAAAGTCAAGATTATTGAAGCGATGGAACGTAATAATATAAGAACACAAACAGAATTAGCGAAGAAACTAGGTATTACAAAAAATCAGCTTTCTGTAATACTATCTAATGGGTATAATCCTGTTAAGGCAACAGTTTCAGAGCTATGTAATGTTTTAGACGTTGATATTATAGAGATAACTGATACTGAACATAAAGTATCAGTATCAGTTATTGAAGAACCGAATACAGTTACAGCGATAGAACTGTTTGCAGGTGGAGGAGGGCTTTCTCTTGGTCTAGAGAAAGCTGGTATAAAAGCTGTTAAGTATGTAGAAATAGATGAAACCTGTTGTGAAACTTTAAAGAGAAATAGACCTAACTGGAATATAGTCAATGCTGATGTTGGAACAGTTGATTTTACAGAATATAAATGTAAAGTGGACGTTGTAACAGGAGGTAGTCCTTGCCAAGCATTTTCATATGCAGGTAAAAAACTTGGGTTTGAGGATACGAGAGGAACTCTGTTTTATCAGTTTGCACGATGTGTAAAGGAAGTTCAGCCAAAATTATTTATGTTTGAAAATGTACGAGGACTTAAATCACACGATGAAGGTAGAACTCTTGAAACAATACTGAATGTACTTCAAGATTTGAAATACGACATACAATATAGGGTTTTAAGTGCCAATGACTATGGAGTGGCACAAAAAAGAGAGAGGCTTATCATAATAGGAACTAAAAAAGGAATTACTTTTGAATATCCTAAACCATTGGAATACAAACCAGTTCTGAGAGATGCCTTGAAAAATGTACCACCAAGTGATGGTCAAGAATACAGTGAAAATAAACGAAAAGTATTAGATTTAGTACCACCGGGAGGCTGTTGGATAAACTTACCACTTGAAATACAAAAGTCTTATATGGGAGCCTCCTTTTTATCTGGTGGTGGAAAAAGAGGAATGGCAAGAAGAATATCTTGGGACGAAGCTTGTTTAACACTAACTTGTAGTCCAGCTCAAAAACAGACGGAACGCTGTCATCCTGATGAAACTAGACCATTTACAACTAGGGAGTATGCAAGAATACAGAGTTTTCCTGATGATTGGAACTTTGCAGGTTCAACCGGTCAAATTTATAAACAGATTGGAAATGCCATTGCCGTGGAGTTTGCAAGACATTTAGGAGTACAGATTAAGAAATCTATTGAAACATATAAATCAAAAAAGACGCTATAATAAGCGTCTTTTTGATTATAGCGTGTCTCTGATTTTATCTGCAAGCTCTGCGATAACATTATTTATTAGTTCGACTCCATTGCTCTCAGCAGCAATCTCAACGAAAGCACTGATAAGTTCACTATAGAAATTAACATCACCTGTAAGCCTATGCCAAAATTCTTGACCTATGTATACAGGGTATTCTTTGGCAATGTTCTTGTAATTATTTGATAGTTCTGATTGTGTCCCGTATATAATGCAGACAATACAATCATACAATGGGTTAAAATCAGGCATCCTATTAGTTCTTGCAAGGTTTCTAATAGTATTGAACTCGCCAATTATGGGTTGGACATCTTTGCTATTGATAGTATTAGGGCCTGCTTTTAATTGACAATACTTTTTGCGACCATCTAATGCGTCAACAAACTCAATATCTATGCCTTGAACTACTGATGCAAAAGACTGCAAAACATCATTACAGAAACCCTGAATAAAGTTTCCGAAGGTCGTATTGATGCTAGTTCCCAGCACTCTTGGGTATATTAATGCTTTTGCTAGACTTTCTGGTGAACTGTCGCCAAACCCATACTGTGCAAGGTAAGTAAGAAGAAAAGGATTTATGTTGAACTCGTCTATATTTGTACATTTAGCTGTATTAGCAATATGTTTTTCAGCAACCTTCTCTCTAAACTGTTCCTTTGCTTTGGTTAATATATCTTGTTTTTCTTGATCTGTAATTGTAACCACCCCTTTATGCTAAAATTATACAGTATAAGTTTACCAGAAAGGGGTGCTTGGGCACAAGAGCTATTAATATAAGCATTGTCTAGCCGTACAAAGTAAAACGCTGTAACCCTTGTACATCAGTGAGTTACAGCGTTTTTACATTTAGTTTTATTGGCCTATGTCATAGCCTGAAAGTTTTAATACAGCTCTTGTGGATGCTATGTCCATTGTTCTAAGATAACCCTCAAATTGTTTTATAATCTCCTAAACTCGTTCTTCCATAGTAATCACTCCCTCAAAAACAAAGGTTTCTGAGTATCCGATAACAAGAATAGGAAGCTTATCATCGCTTACTGTTTCCGTGTGTATCACCCAGCCTACTGGAAAATCTCCCAATACACTTATTGGATAGTCTTTAGGTAAATCAATGTAAAGATTTATATAATGCTTAAATAATGAGCCGACCACAGGTGTTACAAAATGAGCCACACTTAGTGGTCCTACACCTATCAAATCGTAAAGCTCGTCAGCTATGCCTTTGAACTCTTTTTTAATACTATAAATGAGCGATTTTAATTCAATAAAATTCCAGCAAACAAAAAAAGAAAAACATTTATATAATCTCCTGTTATAATTAAGTCACTATACAAAAACATAACTAAGTAGAAAACATAAATGTTTAACAACTCAATTGTAACAAAATCATCACCAATATACAAATTTTTAATTGAATTAAAAATAACTCTATATCTTACAACGCCTCAGATTCACCATTTAATATTATTTATAAATTCCATGGTGACTAAAGTCTACTGTGGAAAGATAACTGACGTTTCCGATTTCATGCCGGTTAGGCATAGGACCAATATTGGAAAGTTTTTATTTGAGAGCCCCTGGAGTGAGGATTTTATTGAAAGGCCCTAAAAAAACATGTAATTATGAGAATATGGGAAACATCTAAAACAACTGGTAAACCTATTTATGTTGTAATTGATGACACTATTTCAGAGAAGACAGTGCCCTCGTCAAAGGCTAAGAAACTTACTGAAAAATGTGAATTCTATAACTCTCATTTAAAGGGTAGAACAGTTTATGGTCATCAATTAGTTACCGTTATGTTACTGTGTGATACTCTTGTCTTGCCATACACTATGGCAATCTATGATAAAGAAAACATGAGTAAAATCCAAATGGCAATTAAGTTTATAAAATCCTTACCACCTCCGGTAAGTAAAGGTTATGTTTTATGTGATAGTTGGTATAGTAATAAAAAATTATTTGCTGTTTCTAAAGAATCAGGCTACGCCTATGTTGGGGGATTAAGAACAAATAGAGTAATATATTCACCAGGTCATGAAAGACTTGAAATCAAGCTTAACCGTATGACTAATACATTAACTAAGGATGATGTCAGCTTAGTCAAAGTTGGCAATAATGAGTATTATGTATACACATATAGGGGCAAGCTTAATGATATCAAGAACCCTTTGATTGCTCTTTGTTGTCCTAAAGAAGCTCTTTTTAAGGACGGTTGCTTAAGAGCATTTATAACTTTAGATATATCTCTCACTACAGAAGAACTATTAAATCACTATAAACACAGGTGGCCAATAGAAACATTTTTTAGAGAAACTAAAAAGTACCTTGGATTAAATCATTATCAAGTTAGAAGTAGTCGTAGCATAAAAAGATATTTCTTGCTGCTAATGATGACTTACGTATACTGTGAATTAGAAGTAAGCGATAGTGCATTAAATTTTAGCGTTGGACTTAAGATTGCAAGAAACGAAGCTAAAAAAGAACAAGTATCTTGGATTTTTAACCAAGCTTCCATAGGAAATTCTATTGAAACTGTTTTTAAGTCATTAAAAATAGCTTAGGATAACTTATTTGAATTTAATATGGTAAAATTTATCTGTAGATTCACTCAATTATAGTTTAATAGTTATTAGTTCCATAATATTACACTTGTGATTTTTATAAGCAAACACCTTATGTTTAAGGCAGTATAAGCTCATAATTTACACCTCACTCTCATATATTTTATCAACCAACAAAGGTGGAGCACCATTACCACTTAGGTTTATGGCTGTCAACTCCATAGGTAGCTTACTAATACATTCCGCACATAGCGATAGCACAGTAGGTTTTATTGGCAGACTCACAGGTTGTACTGCATATATGGTGACTTCTTGTTTACAGCAACTGCAACAATTACTGTCAGTAGTTTGATTTACTGCATCATAAAATGTTTCTAAATACATAGGTTTTTCACGATTTTTAAGAGCTTGTTTTAGTGTGCCGTCAGCCGAATACCCCAAAAATTTTATATTATCCATAAAAAATCCTCCTTATAGTTGTATTTACTTGTGGAAAGTGACCTCAACTATTTAAACTACACCTCCATTTTTACTAATTTATAGAAGGTAGTCTTGCTCAATCCTAGCTTTGTGTATGTAGCAGTAGCACTCTGCTCACCGTTACGCCATTTAGCGACCTCAACCTCAAACCCAGCTGGAGCAACGGCTGCTGGACGACCAAATTTGACACCCTTATTTTTGGCAGATTTTATACCCTCAGCCTGAGACTCTTTAATTTTACGTCTAGTTTTATCGGCCAAATAGCTTAGCAGCTCAAATACGATATTACTAATCAGAGACTTTTCAAGGTCAGATTTATCAGCCGTATTGAGTATAGGTGTGTCTAACACAACAATATCTACTCCCATAGCCTGTTATAGTGCCATTCCTCTTTTACTCCGTCATAATCACGACTCAGACGGTCAAGCTCTTTTATAACTAAAATATCACCTTTATGTAACAGCTGCTCTTTTAGTGTCTTATAACCTGACCTGTCAAAGCTCTTTCCAGAAGCTTTATCTGTAATAATATCTCTGTCTGTTAATCCATATGTAATAAGTGCATCAAGCTGGCGCTGTAAGCTTTGGTCACTGGACGAGACTCTTGCATAACCATAGGTTCTACTCATAGCAATTACCTCCTTTAATACAAATATTCGTAAAGTACAAACTGAGGACTTCTCCTCGTGATACCAGCGTTCCGTAGAGTATACTTTTATAAACACCTTAAAACCTATGCCTTTTCAGTTCGTAAATGTTTTATCGGCCAGTTTACAAACGTTAGCAATTTAATGATACTTTTATGAACAAATTTGACTCTAGTATACGAAGCTTTAAACCTATCTATAGTCAAGTAGTTTTTCCCGTGGTGGTAAGGAGAACGCCTTATTTAATTTAATTACAATATAAAAAGGGGCTGTCGCATATCACTGATGAAAATCCGTTAGCGATAGCTCTTTTTTTAACTTATATATCTTTTTCTTATATGTAATATCTCTTTATGCATTTATATAGCCGATATAGATGCTATAATTGTAGTAAATAGGATAGGTAGAAGGTGGAATAAATTATGGAGATAGCTGTTATTGATAAAGATTTGAAAGAGTGTATTAAGCAACTTAAGAAGAAAGAAATAGGTTTTTTTGATATTCCAGAAGAGTATAGATTACATCAAGAAGTTGTAAAGGTTGAGCGAAAGCTCGGTATAAGGAAAATTGCAGTAGGTGAAGATATAACAGTCAATAGAGGATATGATGTAATTAGAAATATATTCTTTGTATTAGAAGAAGTGTTTAAGGATATTAACGATGAATCTTCTAGTAGAAAAACAGAAACAGTTTTTAAAGAATTTGATGATTATTATAATTTTTTAAATGGGGATATTTATAATTGTGCTTGCTATTATCAATACAAATTTACTCAAGAAGAAATTATGAGATACAGTATTGATTTAACAAAGATTAACTATTCAGCATTATTAGATAAAACAATAGAAGATTATTCAATCGAACCGAATAAAGATGAAATCGAAGCATATGAAACAGGTAAAAGAGGAAAATCTTATATTAAAAAATGGGTAAATAAATTTAAAACTTGTAATTTGTTTGAAGAATTTGAAAAAATGCGTAAAAAATGTAGGATGTCTCAATACGATTTTGATTTAAAAACTATTCTTTTGATGTATATTTATTCTGATAAAGATAAGGTTTTTGATATTATTATGAAGCACGTTAATAGTGGATATTATCCGAATATAGAACATGAAGCGTGCCTTATATATGGCGCAGATAAGGTACTTAATAAATATGATTATAGTTTGGGTGCATCATCTACAATTGCAAAGTACAAAAGAAAGATGAAGAAATTTGTTGAGCAATTAAAAAGTGAAAAATTACTAACAGAAACATATGGTTTTTTCAATATAGGAACACACTTTTATTGTGTACAGACAGATTATTATGTAGAAGAAGAGAATAAAGTCTGGCTAGGAGATTTAAAATATTATTTTGAAACATTCGAAGAATTTATAGAATACTTAAACAATGATTTATCAAACTGCGATTTATCAAAAGCAATACTACCTAAAATTGATTTTTCACAATATATAATAAATAAAAAAACAAAATTACCTATCCAAAGTGTACATAATTTAAGCTATATAGCTGATAAATATTATGATTCAGAGAGTGAGTGCTTTCATGTTATTCAAAAATTGGAGGACTCAAATGGTAACGTGCTAAAAAAAGAAAATCATTCATTCAAATATTTTTTTAATTATGTGCATTTCCTTGAGAACGATTTATCTAGTGCAGATTTGCTTTTTTGTGATGGCATGGAAAATTTAAATGATATTTCTGAACTCAATCTTTCAAATGTAAAACTTATAAGTGAAATAATGGACAAATTTGGGCTTGATTATGAAAAAATTGAATTGGAAGATGAATTAATTGCTTCATTTATTCCAACATTAAAATTTGAAGAAGAAACTGCTTTTGTATTAGATATAAAAAGAGAGCTTTCTTTAAACTATGAAGAAGCAATAAAGAATGAAAAAGTGTTTTATATTTCAGATTTACACCTTATGCATAGAATTATAAATGCCAAGTGCAAATCTGAAAGTGATATACAATATGTACTTCAAAAAATAACTATTAATATTGTTAATGGCATTAAGGGATTTGGAAGTAAAGTTCTCCTTATAGGAGGAGATACTTCTTCAGTATACAAAATATTTGAGTTATTCATAACGCTATTAAGACAATATATTAATAAAAATTATGGCAGTGTCAAAGTTATTTTTTTACTTGGCAATCATGAATTATGGGGGTTCCCAAATAATAACTTTGAAGAAATTGTAGATAAATACAATGATGTAATAACAGTAAATGGAATGTATCTTCTTCAAAATGATTTGCTTTATAGGGATAGCAATAATTCAATCAATAGAATAACAACGGATGAATTACTTACGTTATCCAAAGAAGAATTAAGAACAAAAGTTAGATGTGCGCGTTTGATAATATTTGGCGGATTAGCATTTTCTAGATATAACGAAAACTTTAATGCTAACAATGGAATTTATAGAGAAACGATAACAAGAGAGCAGGAAATTAAAGAAAGTAAAAAAATTGAATCATTATATGAAATTATACGGGAATCATTAAGTGATAGGAATGTTATTGTTTTCACACATACAGCAAAAGTAGATTGGTGTAATAATGATGATAAACAAAAAGGATTTATCTATGTAAGTGGACATACACATAAAAATTATTTTTATGATGATGGTGATTATAAAGTATATGCAGATAATCAAGTAGGATATAAAAATGAAAATCCAAGTGTAAAATATTTCTACTTAGAAAATGAGTACGATTGGTTTTCTGAATATGAAGATGGAATTTATCAGATAACTGGTGATGAATATGTAAATTTCTATCGTGGTAAAAATGTCCAGATGCAATTTAATAGGGATGGAATAGTTTATATGCTTAAGAAAAAGGGATATTATTGTTTCATCTATGAAACCAAAGCAAAGAAGTTATCAATATTAAATGGCGGAGCATTAAAAGGACTTAGCATTAAAGATATAAATTACTACTATGACCATATGGAAGAAGAAATTGCATATATCAAATCGCCATTAGATAAATATAAAGAGATTCAAAAAAAGATTGCAGAGGATGTAAAAAAGATAGGTGGTTCTGGATATATACATGGTGCGATTATAGATATTGATTTCTTTAATCATATATATGTCAATCCGATTGATTTGACTATTAGTGGATATTATGCATTAGATATTTTTTATAAAGAAATATATACAACGATACCAGAACTATTAGAACAACAATGTCCAGAGCTTTTTGATAATTATAAGAAATTAATTGAAACTAAGAAGTCAACGGCACTTGTAGTAATAAATGAAGAAAAGAATGAGATTATGTCAGTCCCACAATTGTATTTAGAAACTGATATATATAAAGCATCGCGTGAAATAAAGAAGATGCAAAAATTGAGTTCTAATATTCTTGGCGTATGGTATGAATTAAAAGGATATGAAAAATATTTGCCAGTTAAAGAAACTAATGATGGTTCAATTGTAAATCAATAAAACAAAATCAATTGTGGAATGGTATGCACAGTTATTGAGGATAATGGTTACAATGATATTACAGTTGAACATACAAATAGAACAAAATTTAAGCGAGGAACAATTTCTAATTTCAATATTGTTAATGCAAAAAAAAGAATCAGTTCCAAAACAAAATCCAATTGAGGTAAAAGGTTCTTTTGCAGAATTATATACAGATTTGCTAGTAGATTGGGATTATGAAAAAAATAGCATTGACCCAACACAAATAATTGCAGGATATAGTGAAAAAGTTTTTTGAAAATGTAATAAGTGTAGCAAGAGTGTCACTTTGTTCCCCTCAGCTATCTCCGAGGTCCAGAAAATTACCAGGTACAAGCATTTCATTAGAGTGAAATTTAAGGGGGTGCTTTTTAGCGTTTTTCTACTCTATTTATTTATATGTTAAACTATAGAAGTAAGCTCTAGTTTAGAAATGTATTATAAAATATAATAGGGCATAAATATAAAAAAACAAGGAACTAACCTGAGTCTATTAACTGTACACAAATATATGAAAGCTTTAAGTCTTAAATCTATTTCTTTTAGAAAAAGACATAACTATGTAAAAGGTACATCTCACAAAGTATTTCAAAATCTTTTAAATAGAGATTTTACAGCACCTAAGAAGTATTTAAAATGTTTACATATATCCACTAATCTAATGGCAAAATGATGTACAACTAT
>CAYYWN010000060.1:0-9761 GCA_964474485.1 uncultured Clostridium sp.
TAGATACATTTAAAAATTTAAAAAATAAAAATAAAACGTATAAAAATCTTTATGATGGATATTGGGAGGAGAGTAAGTCGGGTAAATACACTGAAATATTTTCTCCAGTTGATAATAGCCTTATGGGTAAAGTACAGGCAATGAATAAAGATGAAGTAGATAAAGCTATTATAAATTCAAAAGAGGCTCAGCTTCTGTGGCAAGCGGTTCCTGTTAATAGAAGGTCAGATATATTAAACAAGGCAGCAGACATTTTATATGACAAGGCTGAGGAACTTGCAGAAATACTTACAATGGAAATTGCAAAGGATAGAAAAAGTTCTATAGCTGAAATCCAAAGAAGTGCAGACTATATAAGATTTACTGCAGATGCAGCTAAAAGCTTAGAAGGCGAAACAATTCCTGGGGATAGCTTTCCTGGAACAAAGAGAAATAAGATTTCAGTTGTTACAAGAGTACCTCTAGGAGTAGTTCTTGCTATATCTCCATTTAATTATCCAGTAAACTTATCTGTATCTAAGATAGCACCTGCACTTATGGCGGGAAATTCTGTGGTATTAAAACCACCAACACAAGGTGCCATATCAGCATTATACCTTGCAGAAGTATTTAACATGGCAGGACTTCCTAAAGGTGTATTAAACACTGTTACAGGAAGAGGGAGTGAAATTGGAGACTACTCCGTAACGCATAAAGAAGTTGATTTCATAAATTTCACAGGGAGTACAGAGGTTGGACAGCATATATCAAGTATAACTACAATGAAGCCTTTACTTCTAGAATTAGGAGGCAAGGATGCAGCAATTGTATTGGAGGACGCGGACCTAGATAGAACAGTAGATAATATAGTTTCAGGAGCTTACTCATATTCAGGACAGCGTTGTACTGCTGTTAAGAGGGTATTAGTTATGGAATCTGTAGCAGATGTGCTAGCAGAAAAGTTAAAAGATAAGATAAGTAAATTAAAGGTAGGAGATCCAAGAGAAGAAGGGGTAATAATAACACCACTTATAAATAAAAAGTCAGCAGATTTTGTTATGAGTCTTATGGAGGATGCAGATAAAAAAGGAGCTAAGCTTTTAGTTGGAGGAAAGAGAGAAGGAAATTTAGTATATCCAACCTTATATGATAACGTCACATTAGATATGAAGCTTGCATGGGAAGAACCTTTTGGACCTATACTTCCTATAATAAGAATTAAATCCGTAGATGAAGCTATAAATATAGCAAACGAATCTGATTATGGATTACAAAGCTCTGTATTTACAAAAGATATAGATAAGGCGTTTTATATAGCTAGTAAATTAGAAGTTGGAACAGTACAAATAAATAATAAACCTGAAAGAGGACCAGATCATTTCCCATTCCTTGGAGTTAAGTCCTCTGGTATGGGTATTCAAGGAATTAGGTACTCTATAGAAGCTATGTCTAGACCAAAGGCTGTAGTTTTTAATCTTAATAATGTAGAATAATAAAATCAAGGGAAGGTATACTTGTATATATTTAGAAATGTCTTTTTATTTTTATATAAAGAGACATTTCTTTTTATTTTATATGAAAGATTATTTAAATATTAAGTATTTGTTTTCAATTATTTTATAGTATGAATTTATTGTTATTTTGCAATATATTAAGTAAATTATAGTATAAGATATTAAAGTAAAAAATATAGGTTTAAATATATCTATAGTGATTAAAAAACGTATTAAATTTAGTATAAGTAGCGAATGTAAAATGCCTATAACTAATGGAGTTAAAAAGAATAATATTACTTGTTTATTTATGCATTTTTTAATATCACTTTCTGAAACGCCTAAGTTTCTTAATATGTCATATTCATACTTATCTTCATTTGCATCAGAAAGCTGTTTGAAGAAAATTATACTAGCTGTGCATACTAAAAAGATAAAGCCTAGGAAGCTACTAGAAAATAATATTAGCCCGGTGACTTGAGCATTAGATTCATATTCATTATAAAAACTACTAAAAGAGTTTTCTATAAGGTTTAAGGCATTAGGCTTAGTTAGGTTGTTTTTTTTAATTATTTCATCAAACTCTATTTCAAGTTCACGATTCAAGTCCTCAGAGTGAATGGGATCTTCTACTAAAAACCCTTTAAATCTATAGATCTTTTCATTTTGTTTTAAAGTTTTATATTCATCATTGCCTACCACCACTAATTTTGATATTAGCATATCATTTATAATATTTTTATTGTAGTAATCAACCACATTATAAGATTTGCTATTCTTTGATATTGTTACTATGGACTTTTTATAATCTTTTTCTACACCAGTATAATAGTTACTATCTGTTACTATGATTTCATTATTGGCTAAACTATTGAGGTATTCAGCATAGCCTAAAGCCTTAGATAGTTTGTTATAGTCATTTAAAGAAATAACAGAAAATCTATTGTTATGATTTTGAAATGCTGTAGATCCAATTAAGGGCCAGTATCCATCTACTCGTATGAAATTAGCCTCTACCTCTAATAATAATTTATTTTGAGGGTGATCTTTTATTGTATTCTGCATGGAATGGTCAAAGGCTGTTTCATCAGAAATATAACAAAAAGAAAATGGTTCACTTAAGGGCACCATATTTTTGCCATAGTGATAGTAACTAAAGGCAGAACCTATGGAAATAATAGTTCCTGCTATTAGCAATGTTATATTTGCAAGAGAAAAAGAATTTTTCCGAAGTCTAAGTAAGAGACGAGAAGTTGATATCATATTAATACCTTTATAATAATGAAGTTTATTTCTTTTAGAAAGTTTTACTATGAATAAAATAAAGGTTGAATATAATCCATAAGTAGAAATAAAAATATATATTAAGGCTTTAAATAGCTGATTCATATACTGCTTAGTTAGACTAGCGTTTATGTAAAATTGTAGTATTATTCTATAGCCTGATATCATTAATAAAATGAATCCTATAGATAGTATAATTGATACCTTAGGTTCCTTTATCATAGGAGAATCATATTTAAATAATTTTAAAAGCTTAATTCTTTTTATAGAAATAAAGTTTTTTATAGATGTAATTAAAAACAATAATAAGAAAACAAATATTGTATGCTTTATGGTATCATAGGATAAATAAAATTTAGCATTAACTGTGTCTATAGACATAAGGGATAATAATATCATTATAAATAACTTTAGAAATATTATTCCAAGTAAAAGACCAAGGATGAGTGATAATATACCCATTACTAAGGTTTCAAAAAACACCATAAACCCAAGCTCACTCTTTTTAACCCCTAAAATAGAGTATAAGGCAAATTCCTTTCCCCTCTTTTTAATAAAAAATGAGTTGCAATATAGAAGAAACAATGTAGAAAAGAATATTAGGATTAAATTCATAAAAGTAAAATAAAAAGATGATATTTCTATGATGTTATAATGGTCAAAAGTCATATTCATATATTTGATATTTGAAAAGGTAAAGAATACTAAAACTATAAAAGTTAAAGATAAAAAATATAATATGTAATTTGAAATATTTCTTTTTATATTTTTAATACTTATTTCCAGTAGCTTCATTTTAATTCTCCCCTTTTTAAAAAAATTAACAGAGTAATAATTAAGTATATTATTTTAAAATAGTAGATCAAGTAAGTAAAAAATGGTTATTAAAGTATGTATATAAGTATATATAAGTGCGTATATAATTATATACATAAAAGCTGCTTACAGAAAGGACTGAAAGCAGCTTTTAAAAGAAATACAATTAAATGTTTAATTATATTTTTTATAACTATTAATTATCTAAAACTATCTTGCAGTAAGAACGGACAGTGATTACATAATAAACAGCATATATAATAGTATAAACAGCAAAAGAAATTAATGCAGGAACTAATATGTTTGAGTTCATAATGTCTGAAAGAAGTTTTAGAGCAAAAGAAGCATGAGATAATCCTAAAATTAAAGGGAGTAAAAATACAGCAAGAAGTTGTTTTGCAATAGATACTTTCATTTCTTTTGAATCTACACCTATTTTTGATAGTATTTTATAATTACCCTTATCTAATGTAGCTTCTGATAATTGCTTAAAAAATATTATGCTTCCAGTACATATAAGGAATACAAGACCTAAGAAGGCACCTATAAATATCATTACACCTGATCCCTCTAAACCAGATTTATAGCTTTCATAAAATTCAGAGTAACCTTTAACATAGTTAGGATCAGCATCCTCTTTATTATCATTTGCATTGGGAGCGAATTTAGAAAGTTCTAAAGATAGATCTTTAGCATCTTTTTCATTATCTACTTTGTATAAAAATATATTTAATTTAGGATTTATATTATATAATTCATCATAAGTCTTATCATTTAGAACAAGAACTTCTCTAAATAAAAGTAATCCACTATTTATTATAGATTCTTTTGAGAGCTCTTTTATTATTATATCTTTACTAACATGTTCTAGAGAAAGCTTAATAGTTTTATCTATAGGACTATTCATAAATTTATCTGCGAATTGGTTGTCTATGTAAATACACTCATTTTCTTTTAATGATGTATTTTTATCTTTTCCTAGAGCTTTGTTCAGAGTAGTATACTTGGACTTTGAAATAACATAAATAGACTCTTTAGTGTTATTAAATCGTGAATCCTTTGTAAATGAAGGGATTTCACCTTTCACATTTAATACATCTATAGATTCGGAAGCAATCAGTTTATTTTGTTCACTTTCATTTATAGTATCTTCTATATTTTTTATTAAAGATTTATTTTCAGTAATAAAGCCATAAGAAAAAGGAGCGAACTTTTTAGCATTCATTTCATTATTGTAATAAATACTGTAGGTTGTACCTACGGCTGTTAAAGTAGTAGCACTTAACACAGCAATAGTAGCAAGGGTTCTAGCGTTTCCTTTTATTCTAAATAAAAGCTGAGAGGTTCCAATCATATTTATACCTTTATAAAACTTTCTCTTATTTTTTTTAGCACTTTTAACTAAAAATACCACAAAAGAAGAGAAGAACAAATAAGAACCAGCTATAGTGAGTCCAAGTACTAGAAAAATAGATATAGGAAAAAATTTAATCATATATTCTGCTTCAGCAAATCTATATCCCATAGCAATCATTACCACGGAAATAATGGCTAGTATAAATGATGCTTTAGGAAGCTTATCATGAGTCTGTTCTGCTTTAAATAAATCCACCAACTTGAATCTATATATTATTCTATAAGAATGAATTGAAGCTATTAAAAATAATATGAAAAATACAATTGTAGTTTGTATTATAGCCCTTGGAATAATGGAAAAACCTATTTTTATACTGCTTAGAGCCATAAGTTTAACTAATATATCCATGAATAACTTAGACACTATTCCTCCAAGTAATATGCCAGTAACTAAAGCTATAAAGCCCATACAAAGGGTTTCGTAAAATAGCATTCTTCCTATTTGTTTTCGCTTAACTCCCATCATTGAATAAAGAGCTATTTCATGTTTCCTTTTTCTTGTAAAGAATGAATTGGAATACCATATAAATATGGCTACGAATACAGCGATAACTATAGAAGAAGCTTTAAAAGCACCTAAAATCATTTTCGAATTCATGGAACTTGCTAATTGATCATTATATTGTATAGATACAAAAGTAAAATAAATCATTATACTAAAAGCCATAGAAACAAAGTATAAAAAATAATCATAAAAATTTCTTTTAATATTTTTTAATGCAATATTAAATAAAGACATATAAACACCACCTTTTAATCCTAAAATTACATATCAGCAATAGTGTTTCCTAGTGTGGATAACACATCTAATATCTTTTGAAAGAATTCCTTTCTAGATTTACCTCGAACAAGCTCTGTAAATAAAACTCCATCTTTTATAAACAGTATTCTTTTGCAATAACTAGCAGCAAAAGCATCGTGAGTAACCATCATTATAGTGGCATTAGACTTTTCATTAAGATCACTTAGTGTTTGAAGCACTTCTGCAGAAGATTTTGAGTCAAGGGCGCCTGTGGGCTCATCTGCTAGTATGAGAGCAGGATCTGAGATTATAGCTCTTGCAATGGCTGCTCTTTGCTTTTGCCCACCTGATACCTCATAGGGATATTTAATTAGGGTATCTTCTATACCAAAGCTATTAGCTATATCTTTAATTTTTTTTTCTATTTCATTCAATGGTGTTTTTGATAAAGCTAGTGGTAATACTATATTTTCCTTTATAGTAAGAGTATTTAACAAATTATAATCTTGAAATACAAATCCAAGTTTATTTCTTCTAAAAGAGGATAGTTTATCTTCATTCATTGTAGTTATATCATCTCCATCTATAATTACAGAGCCAGAGGACGGGGTATCTATAGTTGATATTATGTTGAGCAAAGTGGTTTTACCCGCGCCAGATGGACCCATTATACCCACAAATTCGCCTTCTTTTATTTCTAAATTAATATCATGTAAAGCTGTGTATGTAACACCTTTTGATGCATAAACCTTTTTTAGATTTTTAGCTACTAGTACATTTTCCATTTAAATTTTCCTCCTAGATTTATATTTAATTAAATTAAAAAACTTTTATAGTTAAGATAACAAGCTCGTGCTTACAGGTTTAATCTTATAAAAAATAGGTGAATAGCACAATCTATTCACCTAACAAAAAACTAATATATACTTACATTTTTGTAATGTTAAAATAATCTCCTAGTTTAGGAAAAGTTATTGAAACTTTAGTATACTCATTTTGATTTGAATCTATTTTTATAATATGCCCTAATTTATCACACATTTTTTTAGATAGATAAAGACCCATTCCCGTAGATTTATTATGAATTCTACCATTGTATCCAGTAAAGCCTTTATCAAATACTCTAGATAAATCCTCTGATTTTATGCCAATACCATTATCCTTAATTATTAGTTGTTTATATTTATCAGAAGTTTCTCCATATATATGTATGGTTCCACCTTCCCTAGAATATTTTAATGAATTACATAATACTTGATTTAATATAAATGCAAGCCATTTTTTATCTGAAAGTATTGAAATATCTAAATTGTGCATGTCTAATTTTATCTTTTTATTAATGAAGTTTTTAGCATTTTTCTTTATTGTATCTTTTAATAGCATTTCTAAATTCAACTCATTTACAAAATAGTCTTTAGAGAAATCATCTATTTTTGAATAATAAAGAGCCTGTTCTACATAATTATCTATTTTACTAAGCTCTTCTTCTATACTATCTAAAGTATACTCTATAGGTTTATTAAAGCTGTTTTCTATAATTAAATTGCTTACGGCAATAGGGGTTTTTATTTCATGAACCCAAGAAGTTATGAAATCCATATTTTCTATCTTATCTAAATACAACTTCTCTATTTTCTGGTTTTGATATTTATAAACATCTTTTATTAAGGAGTTATAAAACTTTTGGTGAAAGTTATTTCCTTTTGTAAGAAAGCCTGGTATTTCTTCTAGGCTGCTTTTTGTAAGTTTATTTAGATCATCATAATATTTTTTTAAATATAAGAAATCTATAGTAAGATATACTAGAAAGGATATAGAACCTAAAAAGTTAACATATAATATGCTTGAAAAACTAACTTTTATTGAACCATCTAAAAAGGTTACCAGGGATAAAAATGTCATAAGTATTATATAAAATAAAAAGAGGTACCTGTTATCTTTTAAGTAGTTATGGAGCTTCATGAAATTATATAACCTTGACCTTTTTTAGTTGTAATAAAGTCATCAAGCTTTATATCAGAAAGTTTTTTTCTTAATCTATTTATATTAACTGTAAGTGTATTATCATCTACAAAGCTTTCATCTTCCCAAAGATTTCTCATTATCTTATCTCTGCTTACTACAGAACCATTATGTTTCATTAATAGATATATTATTTTAAATTCATTTTTTGTAAGTTCTACTTTATCTTCTCCATGTATAACAGTATTATCCTTAAGGTTTAAAACTACTTTTTTATACTCCAAAATGTCCGAATGGATATCTTTGTAAGAGTAGGTTCTTCTTATAAGTGCATTAATTTTAGCCATAAGTACATCGAGAGAAAAAGGCTTTTGTATAAAATCATCTCCACCCATATTTATAGCCATTACAATATCCATATTGCTATTTCTTGAAGAAAGAAATATTATAGGAACCTTAGAAACCTCTCTTATTTTATTACACCAATAAAACCCATCGAAGGAAGGTAGATTTATATCCATAAGTATAAGATGGGGCTCTTCTTTTACAAAGTTAGTAAAAACCTCATTAAAGTCTTTTATATAAACACCTTCAAATCCCCACTTTTCTATATTTTCTAAAACTATATCTCTTATTTTAGAATCGTCTTCTATTATCATTAGTTTAAACATATATAATGTGCCTCCTATATTTATAAAGATATATATTGTTAGTTATATTTTCATATAACTTCTGTATAAACTCAAGAGAAAAATAAAAACAAACTAACTTATTTATAAAAATCAGCTTGTTTGTATTTCTATGAATAGAATCTTAATTAAATTTTAAGAATATATATCAGAAAACTCTATGTTTATTCTTTCTATATTTTGTTTTTGAGAGCTTTCATAGGTTGTTGTAGGATTTAATTTATTTGATAAAACACAAGGAAGGTTTACTATAAATTCTGAACCGTGTCCATAGGAACTTGATACACGAACATCACCATTATGCATTTCAACTAAAGATTTTATTAAAGACAACCCTATACCACTTCCAGAGGCATTAAGATGTGAGGACTTTTCTGCGTGACAAAATCGTTTAAATATGATATCTTTTTTATCTTCAGGGATACCTATGCCAGTGTCTTTTACTGAGATAGTAATGTAATCTCCATTATCATATACATTTACAAATATATACCCACCTTCTGGTGTAAACTTAACAGCATTTGTAAGAAGGTTTAAAATTATTCTTTCTATTTTATCAGGATCGCAGGCTATAACTTTTTCTTCTAGTTCTGTATCGAATATAAGTTCTATACGTTTATCTTCTATGTAATTAGCAACAGATAATGTTATATCTTCTACTATTTTTATTATTTCATGATTTTCAACAGCAATATTATAAAAACCTGCATCTATCTTACTTATATCTATAAGGTTATCGATAAGTCTTAAGAGTCTGTAACAATTTTGTTTTATCATTTTATTATAACGTTGAAAACAAAAATCATCATGAGTAGCTAAAGGAGACTTTAATCCTAACATTTGAACTGCACTAAAAATTATGTTTATAGGAGTTCTTAGTTCATGGGATACATTAGCTAAAAATTCTGTTTTATATTTATCGCTTTCAATGATTTTTTCAAGTTTATGACAGTTATACTCGCATTTATTCTCCATTTCATGGATTGTATCTTTTAGGTTATGTAAGGATGTCACATTTTTAGATATAAGTAATGTACATTGTATATCTTTTATATAAGAAGCTTGTATACTATTTATAGTGTTTTTAGAATCCGTATGTTGTTCAAATTCATAGCTATCAATAGAACCACATATAACATTTTCTAGATTTATTAGATCATCATTACTTAATTTACTTTTGAACGTGTGAAGATCAATAACTTTGGCTAGACTATTGGAATCTTTATAAATTTTATTGATGGAGTTAATAAAATTGTTTTTTTGCCCATGATTAGAATAATAGATGTTTCCGTTACTGGAAAGTAGTGTTACATCTTCATCTAAAAGTTCTAAAATACTTTTTAGATAAAATTCATTTTTTTGTGCAGATTTTGTAGCTTT
>CAYYWN010000061.1:0-2625 GCA_964474485.1 uncultured Clostridium sp.
TCCTCTGCATATTCTTCAAATAAAGCATTTAATACATCTGCTTTAGTACAATCCTCTATTTCTTTTTTAAATTGTAAATGCTTTTCCTTAGCTATTGCTATTGCTTCCTCATTAGTTTTAATCTCATTAAAGTCTATATTTGCATATTCCTTAACTAAATCAACCATAGTAGCTCTTCTCCATGGCGGAGTAAGATTTATTTCTGTACCCTCGTAATTAACTACAGTTTTTCCATGAACCTTCTCACATGCATAAGCAACAAGGTTTTCTGTAAGTTCCATAATATCATTATAATCTGCATAAGCTTCATATAATTCAATCATTGTGAATTCCGGATTATGTCTTACATCAATTCCTTCATTTCTGAAGTTTTTACCCATATCGTAAACTTTTTCAAATCCTGCAACTATACATCTTTTTAAATATAGCTCTGTTGCTATTCTAAGATACATATCCATATCTAAAGCATTGTGGTGAGTTGAAAATGGTCTTGCAGCTGCTCCACCGGCAATAGGTGATAATATAGGTGTTTCCACTTCTAAGAATCCTCTATTATCTAAAAACTCTCTTATAGATTTTATTATTTTAGATCTCATTATAAATGTTTCTTTTACTTTCGGATTTGTTATTATATCAACTTCTCTTTGCCTATATCTTAAATCTGGATCTTTTAAACCATGCCACTTTTCTGGTAATGGCTTCAATGACTTACAAATTAGCTCATACTCTGTAACTTTAACGCTTATTTCTTCTGTTCTTGTTTTAAAAACCTCACCAGTTACACTTATTAAATCTCCAAGGTCTAAAGATTTAAACTCTTTATGTTTTTCTTCACCTAATACATCTATTTTAATGAATAACTGAATTCTTCCATCTTTATCATGAATATCTGCAAAGCCTGCTTTACCTTGAACCCTTTTTGACATAAGTCTACCCGCAAGCTTTACTTCTTTGCCTTCTAAGGTATCATAGCTGTCCTTAATTTGTAAGGAAGTATGAGTTCTTTCAACCTTATAAACATCAAATGGATCTTTCCCATTTGATTGTAATTCTAATAATTTTTCTCTTCTTAACGCTTCTTGCTCACTATACTTTTCTTCAAGTTCATTAATATTAACTTCTTCATTTGCCATTGGCTATCCCTCCATTAATCCTTATTTAATCTCTTCTTATATTAAGTACCTCAAACTTACTTACACCTTCTGGAACATTCACTTCAATGATTTCTCCAACCTTTTTTCCTACTAAAGAACTTCCTACAGGTGATTCATTAGATATCTTAAATTCCATAGGGTCTGCTTCAGCTGATCCTACTATAGTATACTCTACCTCTTCATCAAATTCATAATCTTTAACCTTTACTATAGATCCAACAGATACAGCATCCGTGGTAATTTCGCTTTCATCAATAACAGAAGCATTTTTAAGCATATTTTCTAATTGCAGAATTCTTCCTTCAACAAATGCCTGCTCATTCTTAGCTTCATCATATTCTGAATTTTCGCTCAAATCTCCATAACCTAAAGCTACCTTTATCTTTTCTGTTATGTCTTTTCTTCTAACTGTCTTTAAGTGTTCTAATTCTTGTTCTAATTTTTTAACACCCTCATAAGTCATTATATATTTCTTTGCCTCGTTCATTTTTTTCTCCCCTTTTAATTTCAATGTATTTATATTTATACTCTACTATTAATAAAAGCTTAAATTATGTATGAGTCAATCACATTCTAATAATTATAAATCAGCTAAAATGTATTTGTCAACATACCCTTTTAAGCTATATGTCTATTAGGTTTTCATTAAATTTTATCTTATGAATAAATACTCCATTATATCTTAAAGTACTTTCCACATCTCTTCCTGGCATTTGACTCAGTATAGCTCCTATAAGCTCTGGAGATACGTCATTTGAAAGTTCATGCCACTGTGTTTTAAATGATATATCATTTATTACTGCCCCTTTTAAATTTAAGGGTAAATATTGATTATTTATATACCATATATTATCACAATATTCATAAGATTTATTCTTAGTACTTATAATAAAATCACATAATTTTAAAGCATATTGCTCATCACAGGTTACTTCTGGTGAAACTCCAAAGTTTGATATTATATTTTGTTGTATCTTTAAAGTTTCTTTTATGTTTCTTGATAGTAGTATTATGTGTCTACAACTTTTAGAAATTTCTTTTAATATACCAGATACTTTAGGATCTGAAGCCTCATCTATTAATATAGTACTATTCTTTAAAGATTTATTAGTTTTTCTAAGGATCAATTTTATGCTTTTAACTACACTATATGAAAAAAGTTCTTTTTGGAAGTTATTAGTAAAGTGATAATCATAATCTCTAATACCTTTTGGGCTTATAATAAAATTATGGCTTTTCATTTTACTTGTTACATTTTTTATATTATTGCAATAAGATACCTGATGTTTATTTTGGGGTAACATTCCACAATATATATTTAAGTCTATTTCCTTAACATAAATCTTCTTATCTATCCCACATTTCATCTTATCTGTAATTTTAGAAAGTAGAGTTAGCTTATCATAAGGAGTACCTTTTTTCTGAATACCTATATTTAATATATCTATCATAAGATTCACCTCATAATATT
>CAYYWN010000061.1:2635-9657 GCA_964474485.1 uncultured Clostridium sp.
TTACCTTTTTTTATTATATATTTATTTATTTTAACTTCATATTTTTTTTTTCTTATTTTTTTTCTATTTTTCTATTTTTATTTTTCTTTTAAAATTTCTTTATACCTTTGCATTATATCTATAACTTCCTTTGACCCTTTACATATATTAACATCATTTTTTATATCTGTACAGTTCTTTAGTCCTTTAATATATAGCGCTATATGCTTTCTCATTTCTCTTACTGCTTTTTCCTCTTTATCATATTCTAACGACTTTTTATAATGTTCTATACATAAATCCACTTTCTCTAAAGGAGTTGGATTTATAACATCTTTTCCACTTAACATATCTTTTATTTCATTAAATATCCATGGGTTTCCAAGGGCTCCTCTAGCTACCATAACCCCATCACATCCGGATAGTTCTATAAGTTCCTTAGCATTCTTCGCTGAGAATACGTCTCCATTTCCTATTACTGGAATAGTTAATGCACTTTTAACTTCTTTTATAATATCCCAATCTGCTTTTCCTTGATACATCTGCTCTCTAGTCCTACCATGAACTGTTATCGCTTTTGCCCCTGCTTCTTCTAATCCCTTAGCAAAATCAACCGCTATAGATTCACCTCTTGTAAAGCCTTTTCTTATCTTTACAGTTATAGGTTTTTTAGATGCCTTAGACACTTCTCTAACAGTATCAAAAGCAAGTTTTGGATTTTTCATTAATGCAGATCCTTCGCCATTTTTAATTATCTTAAGGGCAGGGCATCCCATATTTATATCAATTATATCTACATCATCTCTATCACTTAACTTTTCTGCTATATTAGCCATTATATAAGGATCACTCCCAAATATCTGTACTGCTAGCGGCTTTTCATTTTCTGAAACCATTAAGAGTCTTTGTGTATTTTCATTTCCATAGTATAGTGCTTTAGCACTAACCATCTCAGTGTAAGTAAGACCGCATCCCATACTTTTACAGATAGATCTAAAAGCTACATCCGTAAATCCAGCCATAGGTGCTAATAAAACAGGATTTTTAATGTATACATCACCTATATTCATAAGACTACTCCTCGTTCTTTTTGTATATTATATTAAGTCCTTTTAATGTAAGTAGTGGATCTATTTTATCTATACACCTTGCTTCTTCAGCTATAAGGGTTGCAAGTCCACCTGTTGCAATTACAAAAGGTTCCTCTTCTCCTAGATCCATCATTTCTTTCTTCATTTTAGATACAACATACTTAACTTGGCCTACATATCCATATATCACTCCAGCTTGCATACTGGTTATTGTATTTTTTCCAATAATAGAGTTCGGTTTTACAAGTTCTATTCTAGGAAGCTTTGCAGCTCTTTCAAATAAAGCCTCCGAAGAAATCTTTATGCCAGGACAAATAGTTCCCCCTAAATAATCACCACTTTTATTTACTGCACAAAAGGTAGTTGCAGTTCCAAAGTCTATAATAATAATTGGCTTCTTGTACTCATAATGTGCTGCTACTGCGTTTACAATTCTATCTGCTCCAACCTCTTTAGGATTATCATACTTAATATTTATTCCAGTTTTTATTCCCGGACCTACAATAACAGGTTCAAGCTTAAAATACTTTCTTATAAGATGTTCTAATGAATACATTATATTAGGAACTACAGAGGATATTATAACCCCTTTTATTTGTTTGTATTCTAAATCACTATATAAAAACAATTGTAATATTTCTATGCCATATTCATCTGATGTTTTTTTTGTATCTGTGGACAGTCTCCAGTCCGCAATAAGATTGTCTTTATCAAAAACCCCAAGTACTATATTAGTATTTCCTACATCTATAAGTAATACCATTATAATCACCACCTTATTAAAGATTATAAAAAAGCAGCTAAAAAGCTGCCTTTATTTTTCTCTATACCGCTTACCCTCTTAAATATTAAAAACTATATGGTCTTAATAATTTTAAACTATAGTTTGACAATATAATTTTAACAACTAAATATAATTTGTCAAGTTAATTATTACAACCTTTTAAGCCTTTAACAAATATATACTAAAATAAAAAGGCTATCTTTAAAATTTATTTAAAGATAGTCTTCTTACTTATATTAATTTTATTAGAACAATCCTAATATTTCTCCATTTTCAGTTATATCCATATTTTCTGCTGCTGGTACTTTTGGCAGACCTGGCATAGTCATTATATCTCCGGTCAAGGCAACTATAAATCCTGCACCATTTGAAACTTTAACTTCCTTTACTGTAACCTCAAAGCCTTCTGGCCTTCCCAAAAGCTGAGCATTATCAGATAATGAGTATTGAGTTTTAGCCACACATATAGGCTTTTTATCAAGTCCAAACTTTTCGAGTTCTTGAATTTGTTTTTCTGCTTGAATTTCATAAATGACGCCTTTAGCACCATATATAGTTGTTGCTATCTTATTCAACTTTTCTTTTATACTTAAATCACTATCATATAGTACACTGAACTTACTTTCTTCACTTTCTATTGTATCTATGACAACTTTGGCAAGTTCCATTCCGCCTTCTCCGCCCTTAGCCCATACTTCTGTTAAAGCTACTTTTACTCCTATATTATTGCAATAATCTTCTATAAACCTTAATTCTTCATCTGAATCTGTTACAAATCTATTTATTGCAACAACTGGTACAACACCAAAAGCTTTGATATTTTCTATTTGCTTTTCTAAGTTTTTTATTCCATTTGCTACAGCTTCGACATCACTTTTACCTAAATCTTCTTTCTTTACTCCACCATGATGTTTTATAGCTCTTACTGTAGCTACTATAACAACACAATCAGGTTTTAAATCTCCAAACCTGCACTTTATATCAAAGAACTTTTCTGCTCCAAGATCAGCACCAAATCCCGCTTCAGTTACTACGTAGTCTCCAAGTTTCAATGCTGTTTTAGTTGCCATTATACTATTACAACCATGTGCTATGTTCGCAAAAGGTCCTCCATGAATTATTGCTGGAGTATTTTCTAGTGTCTGAACTAGATTAGGTTTTATAGCATCTTTCATTAAAAGAGTCATTGCGCCCTGAACCTTTAAGTCTTTGCAATAAATAGGGTTTCCTTTTAAACTATAAGCTACCAATATATCTCCCATGCGTTCCTTAAGCTCCATAAGGCTATTAGAAAGACATAATATAGCCATAATTTCTGAAGCTACGGTTATCATGAATCCATCTTCTCTTAAAAATCCATTTGGCTTACCACCAAGACCTACTACTGTTTTCCTTAAGGCTCTGTCATTCATATCCATAACTCTTTTAAATATTATCCTTCTTGAATCAATCTCCAGTGCATTACCTTGATGAATATGATTATCTATAGCTGCTGCTAATAAGTTGTTTGTTGTGGTTATGGCGTGCATATCTCCAGTAAAATGAAGATTTATATCTTCCATAGGTACTACTTGTGCATAACCACCACCAGCTGCTCCACCCTTAACACCAAAAACTGGTCCTAAAGATGGTTCTCTAAGTGCGATTATTGCATTTTTATCCATTTTGCATAACGCTTGCCCAAGACCTACTGTAACAGTTGATTTACCTTCTCCTGCAGGTGTTGGATTTATAGCTGTTACTAATATTAACTTTCCATCCTCTTTATCTTTGTTCTTTTCTAAAATATCTAATGAAAGCTTACATTTATATTTACCATAAAAATCTACATCATCTTCTAGTATACCCATTTTTTTAGATATATCTTTTATTGGAATCATTTTTGCCTCTTGTGCTATTTGAATATCAGTTTTCATATTATATTCATGTCGATTAAATTATCGACATTACCTCCCTCCATATATTTATTTAAATACAACAAAGCTATGAATGTTTTGTGTATTACTTTTTATTAGACTATTAATATTAACTTATCTTTTTCATAAAGTCCTTTTTGTTTACTATATATCTAATGTGACTACCTTCGCCTATTTTACCTTCATCATCAAAAGCTTCTACCTTATAATATAACTTTTTTCCGTCTATCTTTTGTAATATAGATTTTCCTCGTATAGTTGCACCTATTGGACTTGCCTTTATATGTTTTACATTAATTTCTATTCCTACTGTTGTAAAAGGATCTTTTATATATTCCCTTACAGCTTCTTTAGAGACATTTTCCATTAGAGCTATCATAGCAGGCGTAGCATAAACATCCATGTTCCCTGACAAAAAAGCATTGGCTGTTAGCTGCTTTGTTACTTTAATTGTGCATTCATAATTTAATCCTTCTTTTAAATTAGATTCCAATATATCAACCCCTAACTTAAATATATTATATCATATTTTCCTATATATGCTAGATAGTTTATTATATATTTAAATAATAAACAATATTTTGATAATAAATAATACTCCGATTCTTTTTAATCTTCTTTCACTTCTATGGTAAATTGTTTGCTCCTATAGCTAATTCTTTCAACATACTCTTTATATACTATGATTTTATTACGTGAGTTACATGATAACCCTTCAAATATAATTAATAGATTTTTATTTAAATAAAAAAAGGTTACCCTATAAGAGTAACCTTTATATATATTTATGAATTTTGAAACAGTTGTTCAAATTCATCTGCTTCTAGCTTTTCTTTTACTAAAAGTTCTTGTGCCACAGCATGAAGCTTATTTAAATTGTTTTTTAATAAAGTTTGCGCCTCATCATAAGCCCTATCTATAAGACCTTTTATTTCTCTGTCTATTTTAGCCCCTATTTCTTCGCTAAAGTTTCTTCCACGACCTAGATCTCTACCTAAAAATACTTCATCATGATCTGCTCCAAAAGCTATTGGTCCCATTACTTCACTCATTCCATATTCCATAACCATTTTTCTTGCAATGGTGCTAGCCCTATCTATATCATTTTTTGCACCTGTGCTTATATCTCCTATGATAAGTTGTTCTGCTACTCTTCCACCTAAAAGTCCAACCATTTCATCTTCCAATCTAGACTTTGAAGTATACGCCCTATCTTCCTCTGGTAAGTGCATGGTATATCCTCCAGCCATCCCCCTTGGAACTATACTTATTTGATGCACTGGATCTGAATTAGGTAGTAGCTTCATTACTACTGCGTGACCCGCTTCATGATAAGCTGTAAGCCTTCTATCACGTTCACTTATAACCCTGCTTTTTTTCTCCGGTCCTGCTATAACTCTTGTTATTGCTTCTTCCATCTCTTCCATTTCAATAAACTTCTTATCTTTTCTAACTGTTAATAATGCAGCTTCATTAGTTAAATTCTCTAAATCCGCTCCCGTAAATCCTGGAGTTCTTTTAGCTAAAAGTTTCAAATTAATATTTTCTGATAGACGTTTATTTTTTGTATGGATTTGAAGTATCTCTTCTCTTCCCTTTACATCAGGTGCTCCCACCATTATTTGTCTATCAAATCTTCCTGGTCTAAGAAGCGCAGGATCTAATATATCAGGTCTATTAGTTGCAGCAATCATTATGATGCCTTCATTAGCCCCGAATCCATCCATTTCAACTAAGAGTTGATTTAATGTCTGTTCTCTTTCATCATGTCCACCGCCAAGCCCAGCACCTCTTTGCCTACCTACTGCATCAATTTCATCTATGAATATAATGCATGGAGCATTTTTCTTTGCCTGTTCAAATAGATCTCTAACTCTAGATGCCCCTACTCCAACAAACATCTCAACGAAGTCAGATCCTGATATACTAAAGAAAGGAACTCCTGCTTCGCCAGCTATTGCTTTTGCAAGAAGAGTCTTTCCAGTACCCGGAGGTCCAATTAGAAGGACTCCTTTAGGTATCCTTGCACCTAATTCCAAATATCTTTTAGGTTGCTTTAAGAAATCTACTATTTCTGCTAATTCTTCTTTTTCTTCATCAGCACCAGCTACATCGTTAAATGTAACCTTCTTTTTATCTGGCGTAGCCATTTTAGCTTTACTCTTTCCAAAATTCATGACTCCTCGGTTTCCACCACCGCCACCTTGGGATTGTTGCATAAATATAAACCAAACTGCAAAAAACATTACTCCCATAAGTAAAAGTGTAGGTATCATTTGAACCCATACCGATGTATTTCTAGGAGCCTCATAGGTCTCCTTTATTTCTCCTGTGTTAGGATGACTAGTCATAAATTGATATAATCTTTGTGCAGGAACTACAGTGATAAAAGTTTTACCATCACTAAGAGTACCTTCTACTAACATCTTATCTTCTCTAACTTTTATATTTGTTATGTTATTGTTTTTCCACTCTTTTTGGAATTCATTAAATGCTATTGTATTTGCCCCTTTACCTGTTTGAGACCATGTTAAAGCCGCAATTATTACGAATATAAATACTATAGTCCAGGCCGTTGCACTTGAAAATTTCTTCATTATAGGCCCCCCTCTCTTTTTCGTTATTCTAAGATTTTAACATACTAAATTTTTCATTACAATAAGTACTAACATTAATTATTTATAAATAGCTTCTTTTAATATACCAATGTAAGGAAGGTTCCTATATCTTTCAGCAAAGTCTAGCCCATAGCCTACTAAGAAATAATCTGGCACATCAAATCCCAGATATTTTACACCTATATTGGCCCTTCGCCTGTCTTTTTTATTTAATAAGCAAGCTATATCTATACTCTTTGGATTTCTACCCTTTAAGTATTTAATTAAATACTCTAAAGTTATACCTGAATCTATTATGTCTTCAATAATAATTACATGTTTATTTTCTATAGACTCATCTAAGTCTTTCAATATTCTAACCACTCCAGAACTTTCACTAGCACTTCCGTAACTAGAAACAGCCATAAAATCCATACTGCAATATATAGAAATTTCTTTCATAAGATCTGCCATGAACATTACAGATCCTTTAAGTACTCCAATAAGCACTAATTCCTTTCCCTTATAATCTTCACTAATTTGACTACCAATTTCTCTTATTTTTTTTCTTAACTCTTCCTCAGTTAAAAGAACCTTTTCGATATCATTTTCCATTAGTAATTTTCCCCTCTTTCAATAGTTATACTTAAAATGT
>CAYYWN010000062.1:0-9619 GCA_964474485.1 uncultured Clostridium sp.
TTTGCCTAGTGTGTTGTAATTTCTATTTATTTGGAGCCCACGATCGGGATCGAACCGACTACCTCCACCTTACCAAGGTGACGCTCTACCTACTGAGCTACATGGGCAACATTGCTGAACTTAGAAACAGATTGGTTAATCTTCGGCACTAAATTATATTAGATATATTATTACAGCTGTTTCTATTCAGATATATGTGATTAACCACTTTTTTGATTTTACTACTATTTTTCTTCTATGTCAATATTTTTTGTGCAAATTATCTGTTATTTAAACACTTCTCCAATTTTCTTTTAACTCTTTGAAGAGCATTATCTATAGACTTAGCATGTCTATCTAAATCACAAGCTATTTCTTGATAAGACTTTCCGTCTAAATATGACATTAAAACTTCCATTTCTAAATCTGATAGAACCTTTCCTATTTCTTTTTCTATACGGCTCATCTCTTCTTTGCTTATTAACAATTCTTCAGGATCGGTTATCTTTATATTAGATATAACGTCTAATAATGTTCTATCCGATTCTTCTTCGTATATAGGTTTATTTAGGGATATATAAGTATTTAGTGGGATATGTTTTTGCCGGGTAGCTGTCTTTATGGCGGTTATTATTTGCCTAGTTACACAAAGTTCTACGAAGGCTTTAAAGGACGCCAATTTATCAGGTCTAAAGTCTCTTATGGCTTTATATAGTCCTATCATACCTTCTTGATATATATCCTCTCTATCTGCCCCTATCAAAAAATAAGATTTAGCTTTCATTTTTACAAAATTTTCATACTTATTTATAAGATATTCCTCAGCTCTTAAATCACCTTTTTTTGTCTCTGCCACTATTTCTTCATCAAGCATATCCTTATACAAAGATGTACTCTTGTATACACTACCCCTCTTCTCCATAGTTCACCCTCCAAATCCTGTGCATCATGTACTTAATTATAGTCTAGTGGCACGCTTTAAGTCAAGTTATTTCAATGGCTTCTGCGTATTTTCTCAAGTTTTTCCAGTACACTTTTTTCTATTCTATCTTCGATTGGGCTTTTTTGGGGTAACTTGTGTTTTTTGTAACTGGATGACACCTCTTCTTCCATATCCTTTAACTTATGATAAAACTCTAAAGATGATACTCTTATGGCGCCTCTTTGAAAAGTTACTTGTTGTTCTAATGAATCAGACGTTACTACTTCCACCTCTGTTTTTCGACCTATATTATTTACTGACTTTTCTATATAGCTGTCAGCAGTTTCACCTTCTTTTGTAAAAACCACCATAATATTTCCTAACTTCTCTTTTTTTTCTATAGATCCCCTTACTTTATGGGCATCAAAAACTAAAAATATTTTATATCCTTTAAACGATGAGTAACTTTGCATACAATCTATAAGATTTTGTCTTGCAGTTTCATAGCTGTACTCTTTTATATCTCGAAGCCCCGGCCAGCTATTGATTATATTATAACCATCAACAAAAATAATTTTCACAATTATTTTTCAATTCTCCTTTTTAAAACTTCATACATTAATATTCCTGCTGCCACTGATGCATTAAGAGAATTTAAATTGCCAGCCATAGGTATACTTACAACCACATCACATTTATCTCTAGTTAGCTTAGATATACCCTTACCCTCATTACCTATGACAATGGCAATAGCTCCACCTAGGTCCACCTTATGACTATACTCATCACCATTCATATCTGCACCATAAATCCACAAACCCTTTTCTTTTAATATATCTATAGCTGAATTAATATTTGTAACCTTAGCTATCTTCATATATTCTGCAGCTCCGGCTGAGGTTTTATATACTGTTGTGGTTACTCCAACACTTCTTCTTTTAGGTATTATTATGCCATGAGCACCACATAATTCTGCCGTCCTTATTATTGATCCTAAATTGTGCGGATCTTCAATTTCATCTAAGACAATTATGAACGGATCTTCACCCTTTTCTTTTGCATATTCTAGTATTTCTTCTATGCTATTGTAAATATAGGGAGTTACAATTGCTATGACCCCTTGGTGACTTCCGGTTTCTGACATTGAATCTAACTTTTTTCTATCCACTTCTTTAACAACTATGGACTTTTCTTTGGCTATAGCTAATATAGCATTTATTGAGCCTTCCTTGTCTCCCTTTGCAACTAATAATTGTTCTATAGTCTTTCCAGATTTTAAAACTTCTATAACTGCATTTCTTCCTTCTATTAAATCTTCTCTTTCTTTTACTTGTTGCTCTTTATCCTCTAATCGTATTTTATTTTCTTTCATTATTGTTCTCCTTAACTATTTTATACCTTTAAATCTACATTTATAGATTTTTGTAAAATAAAATTTAACCTTTCTTTTTGTTCTGTTAAATACAAATAACCTAAAAGCGCTTCAAATCCTGTTGCATTTCTATAATCCATAACCTCAGCATTTTTAGGCATTGTATGCGACTTGGCATTTCGTCCTCTTTTATAAACACAAAATTCTTCATCACTAAGTTCTTCTTTAATTAGATTAATTATTTTGCTTTGAGATGCTGCTTTAACATATCCTATAGCTTTAACATGTATCTTATGAGCTGAAAGCTCATTATTTTGTTCTAATATATAATTTCTTATAAATAATTCAAATACTGCATCTCCTATTAAAGCCAAAGTTAATGAACTTAATCCCGTCGCTTCTTTAATATCATATTTTTTGTGTTTTAAATATTCCATATTAATTCTCCTTGAATTCTTTTAGCATAGTCTAATTATTACTCATATTCTTAATAATCTCAACTAAAATATCTTTATTAATCCATTGTTTTAAATAATATAACAACTAATTTAAATTTTGTATATAAAAACAAAGCAGTAATTATGTGATTTTATAAGTTTATCAAAAAAACTCTAAATTCATCATTTATATTAATAATGAATTTAGAGTTTTTAAATATATTGTTATTTAAATATACTTTTGCTTATACTTAATTTTTATTTCGAATAATATTCAACAATTAGTTGCTCATTTATTTCTATTGGCAACTCATGTCTTTCAGGTAATTTACATAATTTCGCCTTAAAGTTCTCTTCATCTTTTTCTATATATGATAAACTAAGAGAATAAACACCTTCAAAGTTTTCCTTGAATATATTTATTTTTTGTGACACTGACTTAAGTGATACTTCTTCTCCTACCTTAACTGAATAAGATGGTATATCTACCTTGCGTCCATTAACTTCTATATGTCCATGGCTTACCATTTGCCTTGCTTGTCTAATCGATGAAGCTAGGCCCATTCTATATACTATGTTGTCTAGTCTACATTCTAGACTTACCAATAGTACATCTCCTGTCATTTCTTTACTTTTCAAAGCCTTATCTACGTATATTTTAAATTGCTTTTCTAAAACACCATAATAAGCCCTCAGTCTTTGCTTTTCTAATAATTGAACTCCGTAATCAGATAACTTTTTATCTGCCCTACTAGTTCCTCTTGCTTCTCTTTTCATTGCCTTTGGATGACCACTTACATTTAATCCAAGTCTTCTACATTGTTTAAAACGTGGTCCCATCATTTTCGCCATAATATACCTCCATATTAATGAATTGCCGCGGTAAATTATTGCCTTTAAATAATATATCACATTATTTCTCTATTGAAAATAATTATCATTGCGTTAATTTGCTTGTTAAATGTAATTGAATTACTCATTCTAATTATATCTCTTAAATACTTCATTTCTCAATTTATTTATTATGATCTATTTAAGAGATTCTAATGCAGTATGGCTAATTAAGATTATTTACTCCCTACATAAAAACCTATAAAGATGCAACACTTTGTAGCATTAAATAATTATAGCATTTAATTATTTAATCTTTTAATGGACTAATAGCCATCTGATTAAATATTTGTTGAAATAATTCTTTAGCCACTGGTGATGCAACAACCCCCCCCATATGCTCTCCTTCTGGTTCGTCAATACTTATAAATACACTTACTTTAGGATTATCATAAGGTGCTGCTCCAATAAACGAAGCTATAAACTTTCCTTCTACATAACCCTTTCCTCCTATCTTAGCCTTTTGAGCTGTTCCAGTTTTTCCCGCTATTCCAAAGCCTTCTATATAAGCTTGCTTACCCGATCCTTTAGATACAGCTTCTTCTAGCATTTTAGCTACTGCATTTGCTGTAGTTTTGCTTATAACTTGTCTTTGACTTTTTTCTTCATAAGGCTTGGACACTGATGTCCCTCCATTTTTATCTGCCCCAACAACTTCTTTCATTAAATGTGGTGTAGAATATATTCCATTATTCATTATAGTATTTAATGCACCTAATATCTGTATAGGGGATGCCGCATCAGTTTGCCCAAAAGATATTGTCGCAAGATCTAGATCAGTCATTTTATCCGTAGGCTTAATTATTCCCGCTGCCTCACCTGTTAGATCTATACCTACAGGTTTTCCAAATCCAAAGTCATATATATATTTATTTAATCTTTCTTGTCCTAATCTTCTACCCAACTCCATAAACCCAGGATTACAAGAATTCTCCAAGATATCTATTAGCTTCTCTTCTCCATGACCTTTTTCTTTCCAACAGTTCAATTTTGTGCCATTGACTATGGTGAAACCCTTGCAATAAAAATCATCATTAAGAAATGTCACCTTTTCTTCTAATGCAGCAGAAATTGTAGTTATTTTAAAAGTAGATCCAGGTTCAAATACATCATTGACAGCTTTATTTCTCCATAGTTGCTGCAATGTTTCATTATCTACTATTCCCATCCTAGGATCGTTTAGGTTAAAATCCGGTTTATTAACCATTGCTAATACTTCACCATCCTTGGGATTAGTTACAATAATGGTTACACCTTTAGCTTTAGTATCTTTCAAGGCCTTATCTGCAACTGTTTCAGCTATATATTGTATATTCTCATCCACAGTTAAAATTATATCCTTACCATTTATAGCTTCTGTATAAACAACATCTTCATAAGGTAACTCAGAAGAATTTTTGTCTAGTTCAGCTATTCTTATACCGGCTATTCCCATAAGCTCCTTATCATAATATTTTTCTAACCCAAATACTCCTTCACCCTCTAAATCTACTATTCCAAGTGAATGCGCTAAAAAATTATTATTAGGATAAAGCCTTGTAGAATCATTTTCTATGATCATAAAATTATATTTTTTAGTTTTTCTAACTTCTTTGAGCTTATCTATTTTATCTTTTTCTACTTTTCTCTCTAATGTCATGCCTCTTAATAATCTGCCATTATTGTCTGTTTTATCTAGCATAGATAGTACTTTATCATTATCTATGTTTAAAGCTTCTGATATCTCTTCCGATATTTGTTTTTTAGTTTTTTTGTACTTTTCACAGTATTCTTGCATTGCTACTAAATCTAAGCTCACTTTATACACATCAGCACTTACAGCAAGCTCTCTTCCATTTCTATCTAATATACTTCCTCTTTTGGGTGATATTTTAGCCTGGTTTAGAAATTGTTGTTCTGCCTTATCCCCTAAAAATTCTCCTTGTAAAATCATTCTTCTAAAAAGTTGTATTGATAAAAGGAGAAACACAAGTAAAAATATTACAAAGGTTGTCTTTACCCGAATGGGCTTTATTTTAATCTTTTTATTTTTCATTTGCTTATTCCTCCTATATAATACCTAGAGTACCAAAGGTTTCCAAAGTAATTATATGGTTATTGTCAAAGTCTAATTACATTTCTTCCATCTTACTCCCTGAGGTGTATCTTCTAAAACTATCCCCTTATCTTTAAGCTCATCTCGTATCTTATCTGATAGCGACCAATCTTTATCTTTTCTTGCTTGCTCTCTTTGCTCAATTAACTTTTCCACCTCTTTTTTTAAATTCATCTTAGTGGACTTTTGAAGAATTCCAAGTGGTGAGCCTAAATCTCTTATAATATTTAAAGCGTAGTTAATCATATCTTTAGACGAACTGATATTTAGGTTACTGTTCAAATCTCGAACTAAATCAAATATAACAGATATTCCATCTGCAGTGTTAAAATCATCATCCATCTTGCAAATAAACTTCTTCTTGTATCCTTCAATATGTTTTATATATGTCTTTTCGTCTTCCTTAATATCCTCTTCTTTTACTTCTTCTAAAAGGCTTTCTAAATTACCTACAGCATTATATAGTCTCTCTACGGAGGCCTTAGCTGAATCTAAAAGTTCCATAGTAAAGTTTAATTGTGTTCTATAATGTCCTGATAACATGAAAAATCTTACTACATCCGAATCATAGTTTTTCAATATATCACGAGTTGTGAAAAAATTATTCAGGGACTTTGACATCTTTTGATTACTTATATTTACAAAGGCTGAATGCAACCAATAATTCGCAAAGGACTTCCCGTTTCTTGATTCACTTTGTGCTATTTCATTTTCATGATGTGGAAATACAAGATCTGCTCCTCCAGCATGGATATCGATAGTCTCACCTAATATATTGTGTACCATGCAAGAGCATTCGATGTGCCACCCTGGTCTTCCCATGCCCCATGGGCTTTCCCAGGCTGGTTCTCCTTCTTTTTTATTTTTCCATAGAGCAAAATCCATAGGATCTTTCTTTTTATCCTCTACTTCTATTCTAGCCCCAGCTTGCAAATCCTCTATATTTTGACCTGATAGCTTACCATACTCACTAAATCTTTTTGTACTAAAGTAAACATCGCCCTCTGCCTCGTATGCATATCCTTTTTCCACAAGATCTGATATAAAATTCACTATTTGGTCCATATGTTCTGTAGCTCTAGGATTAAAGGTAGCCCTTTCTATATTTAAGGCATCAGCATCCTTATAATACTCATTTATATATTTATCTCCTAGATCCTTTACTGTAGTTTTTTCTTCATTAGCCTTTTTTATCATCTTATCATCTATGTCCGTAAAGTTTTGAACATAACTTACTTTATATCCACTATATTCAAGGTATCTCCTTAGAGTATCAAAAACAATAAATGTCCTTGCGTTACCTATATGAAAAAGATTATATACAGTAGGTCCGCAAACATACATTTTTATTTCTCCTTGTTTCAAAGGAACTAATTCTTCTTTTCTTCTATTTAATGTATTATATAATTTCATAATTTCCCTCCATTTAAGCCTATATAATTTTTTTAATCTATCTAAATTATATCATAATTCAAAACTATATATAAGTTTTTAATTTTTCTGTAATACCTATTAATTATGCTATTTCAGCTGATTTATAAACTATTTTAATCTTACTTAGTTTTATTATATCTTTAAATGAAACTTTCATAATAGCCCCGTTATATTCAATAAATACTTAACCTTTTACACCCTCTCAAATATGGCTATTCTCCGTTAATGATAAGTTCTGCCACCCTTAGGTCTTCTTTAGTTGTAACTTTTATATTATCATAGCTTCCTTCATAAATAAAAACTTTATGACCTATAAGCTCTAAAACAGCAGTATCATCTGTTACTAGTATTTTATTCTTTCTAATATGATTATGTCCTTCTAATATAATGGAATGTTTAAAGCATTGAGGTGTTTGTATTGCTACTAATTCCTCTCTATTTAGAGTAGATTTTGAAAATCCACTTTCATCTATAATTTTTATAGTGTCTTTAACTCTTATCCCTGGGGCCGCTCCCCCATACAAAGTAGCATACTTTATTCCACCTTTTATTATATCATCACTAACCAAAGGTCTTGCTCCATCATGGATAAGTACCAATTCACAATCTTTCATTGAAATTAGTCCATTGTAAACTGAGTCCTGTCTTTCCTTACCACCTTTAACAATAATGATAGATTTATTAAACTTATATTTCTTCAGTATATTCTCCTCAAAATATGTAATTTCATCCTCTGGCAACACTAAATATATATCATCTATATCCGGACACATTGAAAACTTCTCTAAAGTATGATGTATTAAAGGTTTTCCATGAATATCTAAAAATTGTTTGCTTTTATCACTATTCATTCTCTTACCTTTTCCCCCAGCTACTATGAGAGCATTTACCTTACCCATACATATCCCCCTTTAATGAATAAACTTGTTGCTATTAATCTATATAGAAGTTCCATTATATTATAATAATACCCCTATATAAAAATAGGGGTATTATTATAAGTATAAACTTCATTAACTTAATCTTTATATTAACCTTGCCTTTCAAATGCGTCTTTTTGTTTAGCAAATATCATTCTTCCTGCAGCAGTTTGAAGCACAGATGTAACAACTACGTCTATAATCTCACCTATATATTTTCTTCCACCTTCAACAACTATCATAGTTCCATCATCTAAATACGCTACTCCTTGACCAGACTCTTTACCATCTTTTATAACCTGTATAGTCATTTCTTCTCCTGGAAGAACTACTGGCTTTATTGCATTGGCAAGTTCGTTAATGTTAAGAACATCTACCCCTTGAAATTCAGCCACTTTATTTAAGTTATAATCATTTGTTATAACCTTCCCATCTAAAAATTGGGCAAGTTTTAATAGCTTGCTATCTACCTCTGCTATTTCCGGAAAATCTTTTTCTGATATTTGAACTTCGATATTTAGTTCCTTTTGAATTTTATTTAATATATCAAGCCCTCTTCTTCCCCTATTTCTTTTTAATGAATCCGAAGAATCTGCTATGTGCCTTAATTCTTCTAAAACAAAAGTAGGAATTATTAAGGTTCCTTCTATAAAGCCTGTTTGGCATATATCAAATATTCTTCCATCAATTATAACAGACGTGTCTAGAACCTTAGGTGTAGCTTTATTATTAAATTTATTCTTTTTATCTCTTCCTGATCCAACCTTTTTGAAGGTTCCAAAAAAAGACATCACATCTTCTCTTCTTTTAATGGCTATGTCTGCTCCAAATACAGCTGCCACTATATTTATAACTGCATAAATTATCTTTCCAATTAATGTTGTGTTTAAAACACTAGCTAAAAGCGATGAGATAATAAGTGCAATTATGGCTCCCGCTGCTCCAAATAAAATTTCTATTGATGTTAATCTTTGCATACTTCTTTCGGTATATTCTACTACTTTAAAAATCAAATTATTAATCCATGGTGAAATTAAAAATAATATAAATCCAAATAATAAAGTAATAAGAATCAGAAATAATATTGTATTAATATTAAACCCGCTGAAATATCCCTTGCCTTTTAAATACTCAGTTTTAAGTAATAACACACCAATGAAGTAACCAATCACTATTCCTATTATTGTGAATAATGATCTTAAAACCTTTTTTAACAAGTCATTCACCTCCCTTTCTAAATTGTTGCCAAAAAGTTGTAATTCTAATCCTTAAGTATTAATATATATTAATACTTTTTCCATTGCAATAAAAGCCTGTTTATTTAATAGAATATTCATTACTTTTTATACTCTTACTTATATCTCCTTATTTAACCTTGGTAGATATTTATATTAAGCCCCCTATGAAAAAGCTAGTATCTAAGTTAATATATAAGCATAAACAGATTTAACTATTCACACCGTCCATTCTAGAATTGACAAAATTGTCCGAAAAAACCTATAATTAACTTAAAACAATCTAGATAGTTAAAAAAATAAGGAGTTGAGACTTGCATGAAAGATATACTTT
>CAYYWN010000063.1:0-9527 GCA_964474485.1 uncultured Clostridium sp.
CAAAAATATTGACGAAGTTTATTTCACCTTCCATTCCAGAATTCCCCCGGAATTTCCGATCTGCAATTTAACTTTTATGCGCACAGCGAATGGAAATAAAATGACAGGTTTTCATATTAGATTTGGTTTGTTCGGGTATAAAATGCATTTCATCAAAAATAATCAAACAGGTGTATTTTTTCAAACTTGTTTTTAGGGTTATATTCATTTTTTGGTTTAAATCTAAATATTCCAAAAAACGAAAGAATCAGGTAATACATAGATACAACAAAAACTATATTGGTAAATATAGCTGAAGTAATATGTAATAACGACTTGAATATTTCCATTGAATCTCTCCTCCTTAATCAAAAGATATTTTAACACAAAACCCTTGTAAATACTATAGTTTTATTCAAATAATATATCTTCTTATTTTCATTAATTTTATGTTTTTCATATTAAGTATATATATTATTTCTATATTTAACCTTAATTTTCTCAAAAAAATAAAGAATATTGAAAGAAATCTTTTCTATTCAATACTCTTTTGTTTTTAGTTATAATTATAGAAGCATCATTCTAGTCATCATTTCTCTGTCTACAGAAAAACTCAATGCAGTTTCTTGGCTTATTATACCGTGTTTGTATAATTCCACTATTGACATATCCATTGTTTTCATTCCATATTTACTTCCAGTTTGTACTGATGATTCTATTTGATGAGTCTTTCCCTCTCTTATAAGGTTTTGAATTGCTGGAGTTGTAATCATAACCTCTAAGGCAGAAACTCTTCCCTCTTTATCTTCCCTTGGAAGCAATTGCTGTGAAACTATTCCTTGCATTACAGCTGCTAATTGTACTTTTATTTGTTGTTGCTGATGAGGTGGAAACACATCAACAATTCTATCTATTGTTTTAGCTGCTCCTATTGTATGAAGAGTTGATAAAACTAAATGTCCTGTTTCTGCTGCAGTTATAGCAATAGATATAGTCTCTAAATCTCTCATTTCTCCAACCAAAATAACATCTGGATCTTCCCTTAGAATAGCCTTTAAAGCACTTTTGTAAGATTCTGTATCTTTACCTATTTCTCTTTGATTTATTACAGATTTATTATGCTTATGCAAATATTCTATAGGGTCTTCTAATGTTATTATATGAGCTCCTCTTGTATTGTTTATTTCATTGATCATAGCAGCTAAAGTAGTACTTTTACCACTTCCTGTTGGTCCTGTTACCAGAATTAAACCTCTTTGCTTGTTTATCAATTCTTTTAATACTTGAGGATGATTTAATTCATTAAGAGTTGGAACCTTTAATGTTATAACTCTTAATGCTATAGCATCACTTCCTCTTTGTTTAAAAACATTTACTCTAAATCTCCCAAGACCTGCTACTGAATAAGATGTATCAAACTCTCCTTTTTTTTGGTACTCCTCGAAATTATCTTCTAAAATTTCTTTTGCAAATAGTTCTATATTCTTAGGCAATAACTTCTTATCTCCTATGGATACTAGCTGACCATTTGTCCTTATTATAGGAGTAATTCCTACTGTTAAATGTAAATCTGATGCTTTTTCTTTTAAAGTTATTTCTAATAACTCTCTTAGTGTATTCAAGTTTTTTCCCCCTAATTCATTGTATCTTTCCATATTTCTATCGACTCATAGGCCTGAAATCTTAACATATCTAAACCATTTATACATTTTAGCCCCAATTTTTCGCCTAATTTAATCAATTCTGTTTTTTCTGGTTCATAATTCAAGTCATATATTATTAAATTTTTATTTGTTTTTTCTATCTTAAATTCTATTATAGGGTTATTTATATTCCCCATAGGTGTGCAGTTTATCAATATATCATAATCATATAAATTTAAATCATCACTTATATTTAGTATATTGTTTACTAATGGAAATTCCATTTCTATTTTTGATAAGTTTCTACCTGCAACATCTATTGTTTTAGCTTCTAAATCCCTTAGTGCATAAAATACAGCCTTTGCCGAACCACCATTTCCCAATATAAGCACTTTTTTATATTTAACATCTATACTGTTTTCCTTTAAACTTCTTATAAACCCAAAGTAATCTGTATTGTATCCTAAATAACTATTTTCTTTCACTGCAACAGTATTCACCGCACCTATTATATTAGCTGGATATTCCAATTTATTCAAGTATTCCAAAACTTTTTCTTTATATGGTATTGTAACATTAAAACCAACTATATCATTATTTTTTAATTCAAAGAAAAATTTATCTATCTTAGCTTCATCTATATCAAAAACTTCATATTTTAAGTTAACATTGTTTTTTTTATAATAATCATTATGTATACATGGTGATTTAGTATATGCTATATTTTTCCCTAATAAACCACATTTTTTCAAATATATCAACTCCTAAAAGTTATATTCTACAAAAATGTGCTAAACTCCTCTTATAAGATTAAGTTACAAAAGAAATTTAGCACTTTTTATCAAACTCTATTTTTACCATTTAATTCTTTAAATAGCTTTTTCAATGCTCTTTTTTCTATTCTTGATACATAAGATCTAGAGATATCAAGCATTCCAGCTATCTCTCTTTGAGTTTTGGGATTTCCATCTAACAATCCATATCGCATCTCTATTATTCTTCTTTCTCTATCAGTTAAGCATATATTCATTTTTTTATATAATCTTTTTATCTGTATCTTATTTTCTACAATATCAACTACTGAATCCTCATCTGTACTTAATACATCGATTAAAGAAATTTCATTTCCCTCTTTATCTATTCCTATTGGGTCATGTAAAAAAACTTCACCTTTGCTTTTTTTATTATTTCTTATTAACATAAGAATTTCATTTTCAATACATCTTGCCGCGTAAGTAGCTAACCTAGTACCCTTTTCATAATCAAAGGAATCAATTGCCTTAATAAGACCTACAGTCCCAATAGAAATCAAATCATCAATTTCTCGTCCCGGAAAAGAATACTTTTTAACAATATGAGCTACTAACCTTAAATTTCTTTCAACCAACACTTGCTTTGCTACTTCATCACCATCTTTTAATTTACGTAAATAGTACTGTTCTTCTTTTTCATCTAGTGGTTTTGGAAATGAGTTACTCCCAGTAACATATCCCGCTAGAAAATTCACACTGCCAATCATACCAAAAAAGCATTGAAAGATGAACACAAGCTGCTCCCCCTATTATTGCTTACTACTATGATATGATTTACACACAAAAAAATTACTATTTCCCAATTAATTCTTTTATAACATCTCTAAAAATAGGTGCTGCTGTACTTCCTCCTCCTTGATTATCTTCTATATCTTTTACAAATACCATCATAGAATAGTATTTATTATTTATTTTAAAATATCCAATGAACCATCCATCATCATGTTTTTCCATTTTACCATTTTCACTTGGCTCCATTCTCGTAGCTGTACCTGTTTTTCCTCCCATATCCACTCCCGCAACAAATGCTTCCTTACCCGTTCCCTTTTCATTTAAAATAACTTGCTTCATCAATGATTTCACATACCCACTAACTGTTTTGTCAAAAACTTTTGTTTTATCCTCACTAAAGCTTTGTATTACCTTTCCATCATTGTCAACTACTTTTTCTAATATTGATGGCCTTATAAAGGCTCCCTCATTAACAACCGTTGCTGGAAGACTTAAAGCTTGTATAGGTGCAATTCTCATATTTTGACCTATTGATATATTTGTTACTCCACCTTTATCAATATCATCAATAGCATAATCTCCTGGGACTTCTTTATCTCCACTAAATCTAAGGGTCTTATCAAAAAATCCTTGAGCTTTTGCATATTTTATTAAAGTTTCTCCTCCTACTTTAGTACCAATTTGAGCAAATATGTTATTACAAGACTGAACCAATGCATCTTGTAACGTAAGATTACCATGTCCTTTTTTGCATGGTAATAATGGATTGTATTCACATAAAAATTTATCACTAGGTGTTATAAGTTTTTCATTTAATGCAGCTTCTAAAACTATTAATTTGAAAATTGATCCTGGAGCATATCCATTTTCAGTAGTTGATGCTAATAAAATATTGGGTCTACTATCATCCTTTTGCACCATAGCTCTTATCTTTCCGTTATTACATTCCATTATAGCCACACCTACATCCTTATATTTGCTATAATCATCTTTATTTATAATATTTTTCACTTTGTCTTCCATATCTTTGTTTAAAGTAAGTTGTATATTACAATTACCCTTATTTGTATCAATTGACTCTTGTTTTATATTTCCATTATCATCTTTTTCATATGTAATGGTAGATGTTTTATTATCCTTTATTACATCATATAACATTCCTTCTATCGATTCTTTTTCATTATCTTTATTTATGCCCTTAGTAACCATATTTATTAAGTTCCATGATTCCATACGATTAATTTCATTATAATCGTAAGTATAGATTCCCTTTAATTGTTCTAATTCCTCAATTTTATGTTTACATTCTTCATCAATTACAAAATATTTTTTTCCCTCTCCCCCTTTATTAAGAGATGTCATTAAATCATAAGTTTTATCATAATTTTTAAGTATATAATCTAATGCATAAACTTGATCTAAAGGTGTTGAATTATTCTCTCTCTTAAATGTAATAGTATCTATTACAAGAACATACTTATTGCTATATTCTATTAAGCTTTTTCCACTACAATCTAAAATATCATAGTTTAACTCGCTAATATTTTCTTTATATGTGTGTTGTGCATTTGCTTTTAAATTCAACTCATCACTCTTAAAATACTGAATTTGAATTAATCTTGCTATAAGTAAGATAAATGATATAGCTAATGCACAAAATATTATAGTATTACGCCTTCTCATAAAAAAAACACCTCCTCTCAGCTAATTCTTGCCAAAAGTTAGGTGTTTTATTCTTATCTACATTGTAAAATATGTCTTATATTTGATGCCATTACATCTATTGCAACTCTATTGTGTCCACCTTCTGGTATTATTATGTCTGCAAACTTTTTTGAAGGTTCTACAAACTGCATATGCATAGGTCTAACAACATTTAAATACTGTTCTATAACTGAATCAACAGTTCTTCCTCTTTCGTTTATATCTCTTACCATTCTTCTTATTATTCTAACATCTGCATCAGTATCTACATATATTTTTATATCTAAAAGATCTCTAAGTTCAGGGTCATCCAATATCATAATCCCTTCCACAATAACTATATCCCTAGCTTCAACATTTATTGTTTCTTTTAATCTAGTATGTTGTGCAAAATCATATATAGGTTTTTCTATAGCTTTACCACTTGCTAATTGTCTCAAGTGTTCTATTAAAAGTGTAGTTTCTAAAGCATTAGGATGATCATAATTTGTTTTTATTCTTTCTTCAAAGGGTATATTACTTTGATCCTTATAATAAGCATCATGTTCTATCATAGCTATACAATCCCCATCGAATTGTCCATATATCTCTTTAGCTATTGTGCTCTTTCCAGATCCTGTTCCACCAGCTATCCCTATAAATATTGGCTTTTTCATTAATTATCCCCCTTACTTTTTATAAGCATATCCTTTGGTTTAAGTTCGGTACCACACTTAATTGTAAAATACATTTGTGCTCTATTGGCTACCTCTATTTTTGTTCCATTGGTTTCTTTCATGTCATCAAGGGTTATATAGAAATTATCTCCATCCGGTCTTAATACTTCAACCTTATCTCCCTCAAACACTCTATTCCTTTGTTCTATTTCTGCCATGTTTGTTTCACTATTATATTCCCTTACAATTCCAACAATATCATAATCTCTTATGTAAGATGAATCTTCATAAACCTGTTTGTTAGTCTCACCAAAGTAGAATCCTGTATGATATTGTCTATGGCTAACTCTTAATAAATTATCCATCCATTTAGCATTAAAACTCCAGTTTTTTGGGTCTTGTAAATATGTATCAAGAGCCTGTCTATAAGATTTAACAACTCCTGCTACATAATATGAACTTTTCATTCTACCTTCTATTTTTAGAGAATATACACCTGCTTCTACAACATCTTTTAGATGCTCTATCATACACAAATCCTTAGAATTCATTATATAAGTGCCTTTTTCATCCTCTACTACTGGAAAATACTCTCCCTGTCTCTTTTCTTCCATTAAATAATATTTATATCTACATGGTTGAGCACATGCACCTCTATTGGCATCTCTTCCAGTCATATAATTAGATATCAAACATCTTCCTGAATAAGCCATACACATTGAACCATGAACAAAAGCCTCTAATTCACAACCCTCTGGTAATTTACTTCTTATTTCTTTTATTTCTTTTAAACTTAATTCTCTAGCTAGTACTATTCTCTTAACACCCATATTGTACCAAAACAGAGCTGATTTCCAGTTTACATTATTGGCTTGAGTGCTTAAATGAATTTCTAACTTAGGAGCTACCTCCTTAGCAGTTACTATTATAGATGGATCAGATACTATTATAGCGTCAACACCTAATGATTCTAGTTCTCTTATGTAATCTTCTACGCCTTCAAGATCCCCGTTATGTGGAAATACGTTCATTGTAACATAGACTCTTCTTCCTCTAGAATGAGCATATTCAACGCCTTCTTTTATTTGCTCTGGAGTAAAGTTATCTGCAAAAGCTCTTAAATTAAGCTTACTTCCTCCTATATATACTGCATCAGCACCAAAATCTATAGCAGTTTTTAGCTTTTCTAAGCTTCCAGCTGGAGCAAGTATTTCTGGATTTCTCTTCATTAATTTTTCCTCCTTTTAGTAATCGCGATCCCATCACCCATTGGTATAACTGATGTAATTAGACTTTCATCTTTAGATACCATTTCAAGGTAAGTTCTCATACGCTTTACTATAGTAATTTTTCTTCTTTTTACTAATTCATTTGAAGCTACCATTCCTCTAAATAACACATTATCAGCTATGATTATTCCGTCATCAGCTAAAAGTCTTAAACAATGCGGAAGAAAATGATTATAATGGCCTTTTCCTGCATCCATAAATATAATATCAAATTTATCTTGAAGATTTTCTAAGACTTCTAGACAATCTCCTTCAATTATATTTATTTTATCTTTATAACCGTATTTTTTTATGTTTTCTTGTGCAATTTTAACCATATTTTCATCTCTTTCGACAGTAGTTATTTTCACATGGTCATTAACACTATTAGCCATTAATATTGAAGAATACCCTATAGCCGTTCCTAACTCCAATATCTTCTTTGGTTGTTTCATGCTTACCATAAACTCTAAAAATTTAGCACCTTCTTTTTGTATTATAGGTACTTTATTCTCTTCCCCAAATTTCTCTAGTTCTTGAAGTATTCCTTCTCTTTTTGGGATGAGCTCTCTTAAATACTGTTCCATGTATTCATGTGTTACTCCACTCATAAACTCCTCCAACTTACTTTTATCAGAATATATCTTTAAAGTTAAAACTTATATGTACAAATTATTTTGTTTATTTAGTTTTAAAGGGCTTTTTATAACCATAGGTTCATAATAATATTTACAATACTATTATGAACCTATGGTAATAATTAACCCATTAAAATTTATCTTATATTATAAAATAAAACTTATTTTTTTCTACTTGTTGCTCTTTTTCTTTCATTAGTATCTAATAATCTTTTTCTCATTCTTACATTAACTGGTGTAACTTCAACTATTTCATCAGCTCTTACAAATTCTAAGCATTGCTCTAATGAAAGTTCTGTTATTGGAGTTAATTTTAATGAATCATCAGCTCCTGATGATCTAGTATTTGTAAGTTGCTTTTTCCTACAAACATTAACTTCTATATCATCTGCTCTTGAACATTCTCCAGCAATCATTCCACAATAAACTTCAGTTCCTGGTCCTATAAATAATCTTCCTCTTTCCTGAGCATTGAAAAGACCATAAGTTATAGCTTCTCCTGATTCAAATACCACTAAAGATCCTCTTGATCTTTCAGGTATATCACCTTTTAACTTCTCATAACTATCAAAGACATGGTTCATTATACCATTACCTTTAGTATCAGTCATAAATTCATTTCTGAATCCTATAAGTCCTCTTGCAGGAACTTTAAATTCAAGTCTAACGTATCCATTTATAGCTGATGTCATATTAACCATTTCAGCTTTTCTAGGTCCAAGCTTCTCCATTACAGGTCCCATAAATTCTTCTGGAACATCTATTGTCAAGTATTCCATTGGCTCTACTTTAACGCCATTTTCTTCTCTGAATATAACCATTGGCTTAGAAACTTGGAATTCATATCCTTCTCTTCTCATTGTCTCTATGAGTATTGATAAATGAAGTTCTCCTCTTCCGCTTACTTCAAAACAGTCTGGAGATAATTCATTAACTCTTAAACTAACGTTTGTTTCTAATTCCTTTAATAATCTATCTCTTAAATGTCTTGATGTAACAAAATCTCCTTCTCTACCAGCAAAAGGTGAATCATTTACCATAAAGTTCATGCTTATTGTTGGCTCATCTATGTGTACAAATGGTAAAGCTTCTGGATTTTCATTATCTGCTATAGTATCTCCTATGCTTGCATTTCCAACACCACTTATAGCAATTATATCTCCAAGTTTAGCTTCTTCAGTGTCTACTCTTTTTAATCCATCATATACGTAAAGATTCGAAACCTTTATATTTGACTTATTTCCTTCTTTAGTCATAAGAGTTACCATTTGATTTTTTCTTATAGTTCCTCTTTCAATTTTTCCTATTGCTATTCTTCCTACATACTCACTTGAATCAAGAGTTGTAACAAGCATTTGTAGCGGCTTGTCTATGTACCCTACAGGTGCCTTAACATTTTTTATTATCATATCTAAAAGTGGTATCATATTTTCGCCTTTATCTTCTGGCTCAAGCATTGCATATCCATCTCTTGCTGAACAATACATTATTGGGAAGTCTAACTGCTCATCAGTAGCCCCTAGATCCATAAATAATTCAAATATTTCATCTATTACTTCTCTAGGTCTAGCATCTGGTTTATCGATTTTATTTATTACTACTATTGGATCTAATCCAAGTTCTAGAGCTTTTCTTAAAACGAATTTAGTTTGAGGCATAGCACCTTCATATGAATCTACTACTAAAAGAACACTATCTACCATTTTAAGTACACGTTCAACTTCTCCACCGAAATCAGCATGTCCTGGTGTATCTATTATATTTATCTTTACACCTTCATAGCTAACAGATGTATTTTTAGAAAGTATTGTTATACCTCTTTCTTTTTCTAAATCATTAGAGTCCATAACTCTTTCTTCTATTTTTTCATTTGTTCTATAAACATTACTTTGCTTTAATAAAGCATCTACCAAAGTTGTCTTACCGTGGTCAACGTGAGCAATAATAGCTACGTTCCGAATATCATTTCTTTCAAATATATTCATTATTTTCTTTGCCTCCAAAGTTTATTTATGTATTTAATTATTTATTTATTATTTAACTTTATTTTTGGACAAAATATTATTAATATGCAAAATAAAATTGGAGACGTTGG
>CAYYWN010000064.1:0-9493 GCA_964474485.1 uncultured Clostridium sp.
AGAACCTTACCGCTTATAGGTTCTGATAACGAAGGGGTGTTTACCCTTAGAAATGTATTAGATGCAAATTATATTAAATCTTATCTTAAAGGAAAAAATAATATTGTTCATATAGGTGGAGGGGTCCAAGGTCTTGAAACTGCTTGGACATTGCACTCTAATGGAAAAGAGGTATTTATTATTGAAGCTGGAAAGAGGCTTATGCCAAGGCTACTAGATGAAAGAGCTTCATCTATACTAAAAGATAAAATAGAAAACATAGGAGTAAAGTTTATTTGTGATGCTCGGGTAGATGAAATTTTAGGATCAAAAAAGGTAGAGGCTGTTAGCATAAATGAGAGACATGTTATACCTTGTGACAGTGTAATATACTCTATAGGAATGATTCCAAATACTGAAATAGTAAAGGGTATTAAAATTAAAATTAATAAAGGTGTTATGGTTAATGAAAGTATGGAAACTTCTATTAAAGATGTTTATGCAGCAGGAGATGTGGCTGACTTTAAAGGCAATATAGAAGGTTTATGGATGAAAGCTACGGAACAAGGGACAGTAGCTGGAAGCAATATGGCTGGAGATAATGTAATATATAAGATTGCAGTTCCTGTAACTGTATTTAATGCATTTAATATTTCCTTGTTTTCTATGGGAGAGGTAAATGAAGGAAGTTACGATACCGGCGTAAAAGAAGAAATGGATGACAAGTACATTAAAGTCTTTATTAAAGATAATAGGATAGTGGGAGCTATTTCAATTGGTGATATTAGCATATCAAGGACATTTAAGACATCAATCGAAGAGGGACTATCCCTAGAAGGAATTGATTTAAAAACTATAACTATAAAGGAGTTAATATTAGAACTTCAAAATAGGCTTAAAGCTTAAGATAGTCATATTCTAATGGTAAATGATCTATCTTTAGATAATATTATAAATGGATAAAAAACCACTCTTAATTGAGTGGTTTTTTACTTTGTATTTTAAATTATATGCTCTAAAGAGAGCTTAATGTTAATATTTCATCTTTTCTATCTAAAAGGTCATTTGACAGTAATTGCTTCTGAATATTTAAAAAACCAAGTCTTTCTATAGTTTCAGCTAAACGCTCTCCAGTTTTTCCTTGATCTTTATATAAAAGTATAGTTTTTTCTATTACATTCATAGCTTCATTTTTGTCTAGAAATATTTTATTAAGAGCAACGCCGTGTGATATACGTTTTCCCCATCTACCACCTACGTAGATTTTATATCCTATAGTACCATCTTTCATAGCCTTAAAGTGACATTTGTTAATACAACGTCCACAATGATTACATTCATCTTGGTTAATTTTTAGAATGCCATCAACTACTTTAGAGGCATTCATTGGACAGGCGCTTTCTACGGAGCATTTTTTACATCCTTTACATTCATCTTCATTAAAATTAGGTATCATTTGACCAATTATTCCAAGGTCATTTAATTCAGGTTTAACACAGTTATTAGGACATCCACCTACAGCAATTTTAAACTTGTGAGGTAACTTAACAGCTGAGTAGCCCTTAAAGAATCTTTCATGAATTTCTTTTGATAAGCCAAAGGTATCAATTAATCCATATTGACAGGTTGTACCTTTACAAGAGACTACTGGTCGAATTTTAGCTCCAGTACCACCTGTTACAAGACCTTCTTTAGATATGTATGATCTAAAGTCTTCAATTTTATCATAATGTATACCTTGGACTTCTAGAGTGAGTCTAGTAGTAAAAGTTACAATTCCATTTCCATAAAGTTCAGCTGCCTCCGATATACATTTATTTTGAACTGCTGTAATCTTACCGTTTACAGTGATAATTCTAGCTGAAAAGTTGTCAGTTCCTTTATTGCTAAGAAATCCTAATGCCTTTACCCTTTTTTCATCTTCAGTACTAATAGTTAAAGTTGCCATAATACAATCCCCCATTAAATAAAATAATTATTTTATAATATAAATATAGCACTTGTTTAGTTATTAAGAAAGTGATAATATCTTATCAATATCATAGGTAAAACCTATCAATTATTAAAAAACGCCTTGAAGAAAGGAGAACACTATGACTATAAGGCATTTAAGAATATTTATTGAAGTAGCAGATAGTGGGAAGATGAGTATAGCAGCTTCAAACCTTTTTATTTCTCAACCTACAGTAAGTCAAACAATTAAAGAATTGGAAGATCATTATGGAGTCCTTTTATTTGAACGTTTTTGCAAGAAACTATACATAACAGAAGAAGGAAAAAGGTTGCTTTCTTATGCAAGGTATGTAGTAAATCAATTTGATGATTTAGAAGAAAATATGATTCAGTCAAAACATGTGGAAAAGATCAGAATTGGAACAACAGTTACAGTAGGTAACTGCATTTTAAGCAATATTTTAAGCAATTTTAAAGAAAGTAATCCTGAGGTTGAAACCTATGCTTATGTAAATAACACTAAGGTGATAGAAGAAAAATTATTGAACTCTGAACTAGACATTGGTATCGTAGAAGGAGAAATTAAAAGCTCTGATTTAATCTGTATTCCTGAAGTAGATGATTATTTAGTTCTTGTTTGTAGTATTAAACATCCATTTGCAAGGAGAAAAAAGATTAAACTAAAAGAATTATCGGATGTGAGCTTTGCTATGCGTGAAAAGGGTAGTGGAACTAGAGAGTTGTTTGAAAATTATATGTTAAAAAATGGAGTATCTATTAAAACTAAATGGGAGAGTAATTGTCCTGGAGCTATTAAACGGGCAGTTTTAGAAAATCAGCATTTAGCAGCTATTTCTATTAGATTAGTAGAAGCGGAAATAAGAAATGGTGAAATCCATGTAATACAAAATTCAGAATGTGCGTGGGATAGGTACTTTAGTATTGTATATCATAAAAATAAATTTATAAATAAATCCATGGAAGATCTAATAGAAATAGTGAAAAATTATAAACATATGGACATCCTTCAAGAGGTTAAAACAGGGTGGCTTGTGAAATAGTTTGCATAGTATGAGTAAAATGTGGTAATATTACTTTGAAAAGTTTAATAATTAAAAATAGGTTAAATATATATTAAATATATATTTATTAAAAGGGAAGTGGGTTTGAATCCCACGCGGTCTCGCCGCTGTAATAGAAGAGTTCCTGCAATTATGCCACTTGGAAACTGGGAAGGCTGTAGGAATGTTGATGCTTAAGCCAGAATACCTGCCTGTTTTTACATACTAAAGACTCTACGAAGGATGGGGTGGTATTTGATTTGGAAATTGTATTCAAAAGTATATTTTCTAATAAATAATAGCCCTTTAACTGTTGTTAAAGGGCTATTGTGTTTTGGAAAAGCATGTATTTTATAGGGGGGAGAAATGAAGATATCTATTGGAGTATGTGAAAAGATCAATGGAATATGTACAACTACGGGATGTTTTAAGGCTCTAAATAACAGAGAAAAAGCCTTCAGTAGGTATAAAGGTAAGGATTTGGAGATTGTATCATTCTTTACTTGCGAGGCATGTTCTAATAATTCTGATGAAAACTTAATAAATATTGCTAAAAAATTAGAACAATTAGGAGTTCAAAATCTTCATCTTGGTGTATGTATTGTTAAATGTGAAGTATATAGGACTAAAGAAATAAAGGAGATATTTGAAAGTCATAACATAGTTGTAGTAGAAGGCACGCACTAAAATATTAATAAAAGTATAGGAGCGATAATTTATATGAAAAAGATAATAAGTATTGTATTAACGGCAATGATGGTAATTGGAATAAGTGGATGTACAAATAAAGATACAGCAATTATACCTAAAGGAGAAAATAAAGTAGAGGATAGTAATAAAAAATCGTCACATTATCCTGTAACAATTAAAACTTATAATTATGCAAAAGAACCTATGGAATTAACCTTTGAAAAGGCTCCTGAAAAGGTTATTGCAGTATATCAAAATTCAATAGAAACTTTGCTAGCCTTAGGACTTAAAGATAAAATTATTGCAGCGTCAGGGTTAGACCATGAAGTTAAGGATGAATATAAAGGTGATTTTGATAAATTAAAATATTATGAAAAGTTACCTAGCAAAGAAGAAGTTATTGCATTGCAACCTGATTTTATATTAAGTTGGTATTCCCTATTTGATGAAAAAAGATTTGGAGATGTGAACTTTTGGCACGAAAGAAAAGTAAATACATACATGTCACAAAATAGCGGGGTGATTAAACCAAATACTTTACAAAATGAATATGATGATATTTTAAATATGGGTAAAATTTTCGACGTAGAAGATAAGGCAAATGATATAGTTAATGAAATGAAGGAAGAAATTCAAAAAGCAAAAGACTTTGTTAAAGGAAAAGAAGCTGTTAAATCAGTAATTTTAGAAGTACAAAAAGATGGCGTATACAGAATTTATGGAGAAGATAGCATAGGTGGAGATATTGCAAAAGAGGTTGGGGCAGATTTAGTAGTAAAATCAAATGGTAAAATAGGTAATGAGGATTTAATAAAGCTTAATCCAGATGTTATTTTTACAGTGTACTATGGGAAAAAGATTGAGAGGGATTCTGCATTAAAATCTGTTATGGACAATCCTGCTCTTTCAAGTATTTCAGCTATAAAATCAAAACGAGTTAATCCTGTAATGTTAAGTGAAGTTTATTCTAGCGGAATTAGAACTTTAGATGGTATAAAGACAATTTCTAAAGGATTATATCCTGAGTTATATGAGAATAAATAAGAATGAAAAGAATTTATAAAAGGGATAAACAAAATGGACTATTAAAGGGTACACCTGCTTATGTAGGTGTTTCCATTATACTTACAGCTATCTTATTGTGTTCTATTTTACTAACTGTAACTATGGGTTCCGTTGATATTTCTATAAAAGATGTATATGAAATTATAATATATAAGATATTTAGTATTGGAGACCCTAAACTTTTATCAAAAGGGGCTTTACATGATATTGTGTGGTTTATAAGACTGCCAAGGATCATTCTAGCAGTTGCTGTAGGAATAGGTCTTTCAGTATCGGGAGTTGTAATGCAAGCCATTGTAAAAAATCCTTTAGCAGATCCTTATATACTTGGAATTTCTTCAGGTGCATCACTCGGGGCTACACTTGCAATTATGCTTGGAGTAGGTACATTTTTTGGTATCAATTATGTAGGCATAAGTGGATTTATAGGGGCATTTGTAATATCAATACTGGTGTTAACACTAGCCAATGTAAATGGAAGAGCTAATTCTACAAAACTTTTGCTCTCAGGTATGGCATTAAGTTCAGTTTGCTCATCCTTTTCAAGTTTTATTATATACTTTTCTGACAATAGAGAAGGAATGCAAAATATAACCTATTGGCTTATGGGAAGTCTTGCAGGAGCAAAGTGGGAAAATATAAGAATAATTTTACCTATTGTAATATTAGCTACATTATTTTTTATTACTCAATATAGAACACTTAATTTGATGCTACTTGGTGATGAAGTGGCTATAACTTTAGGAACAGATTTACATAGGTATAGACAACTTTATCTTATAGTTACTTCTGTTGTAATTGGTTTTATAGTGTATTCATCAGGAATGATTGGCTTTGTGGGACTTATCATACCACATCTTTCAAGGATGATATTTGGAACAGATCATAAAAGAATTATCTTACTATCAGCATTAATAGGAGCTATATTTTTGGTTTGGGCAGATGTTTTATCTAGAGTTATAATAAAAGGAAGTGAACTTCCAATAGGAATATTAATATCTATGATAGGTGCACCATGTTTTATATATCTTATGGTAAGTAAATCCTATGGATTTGGAGGTAATTCTTAATGAAAATAAAGACTTTAGATTTAGAAGCTTACTTAGGAGAAAGTCATATTTTAAAGGGACTTTCTATTCATGCAAATAAAAAAGAATTTGTAGGAATTATAGGACCTAATGGTAGTGGAAAGAGTACACTTTTAAAATGTATATATAGAATCCTTAAACCTTCTATTGGAACAATATTTTTAGATGATAAAGATATCAAGGACTTCTCAATAAAGGAAAGTGCTAAAAGAATGGCAGTGGTATCTCAACATAATAATTATAACTTTGATTTTAATGTGGCAGATATGGTTTTAATGGGCCGTTCTCCACATAAGAAATTTATAGAGAAAGACAATGCTAAAGACTATGAAATAATGGAAGAATCCTTAGAAAAGGTAGGCATGAAAAGTTATGCTAAAAGAAGCTTTTCTACCTTGTCAGGAGGAGAAAAGCAAAGAATAATTCTTGCAAGAGCACTAGCACAAAAGGCGGAATGTCTTATACTAGATGAACCTACAAATCATCTAGATATAAAATATCAACTTCAATTTATGTCTACTGTAAAAGAGCTTGATATAACTGTTATATCAGCCATTCATGATTTAAATATTGCTGCCTTGTATTGCGATAAAATTTATGCAATGAAAGATGGGAATATTATTAGTTATGGAACTCCAAAAGAAGTTCTAACAAAGGAACTAATAAAATCTTTGTATGAAGTTGATGCTAAAGTTATAGAAGATGTAGAAACAGGGAATTTAAATATTATGTATAGATCACCGTCCCTACATTCAAAAGATAAGAAGTGATGATAAAAATATTAATAATAAGCTTATTTAATAATTCAATTAAACCTTCCTTTTCTATAAGATAATTCTATTATACTTATTTCATTATGTTGGATATAATCATTTAGAGTTAGATATATTAACTTATATAATGGTTTGCTTTTTATAAGGGAAGGAAAGTGATTTAATTGAAAAGGGAAGAAATGACTCCAAGAGAAAGAATGGATGCTTTTTCTAAAGGTGAAGAAATCGACCGTGTAATTTGTATTCCTGATATGGGAGTTACTATGGTTCCTTTTATAGGAGTAACAGCTAGGGATTATTATCATTCGGCAAGGCTTATGGCGGATCTTGAAATAGCACTGTTTAGAAGACTTGGGCATGATAGTGTAGGGATATCTACTAGTCTTAGAGGTGTTGCTGAGGCTATGGGTTCTAAGGTTTGTTATCCTGATTATAATATTTCTTATCTATTAGAACCTATTATTAAGTCACCAGAAGAAATTGAATATCTTAAAGTTGTAAATCCGTTAAAAGACGGAAAGTTGCCAATCTTAATAGAGGCCTTAAGACTTACTAGAGATGCACTTATAAAAGAAGTGGATGTTGGGGCTGCTATGTCTGGACCTTTTAGTGTGGCAGCTTCTTTAGTAGGGACAGAAAATTTATTGAAATGGATGATAAAATATCCTAAAAGGATTCATACACTAATGGAAATAGTAGTTGAATCTAACAATAAATATATAGAAGAGGTTGCTAATTTAGGTTTATCTATTGGATTTGCAGATCCAGTTTCATCTAATAGTCTTATAAGTCTAAAGCAATTTAGAGAGTTTTCACTACCTTATCTTCAAAAAAATGTAGATAAGATAAAAGAAAAGACTGGTAATGCTCCAGGTATACATATATGTGGTAAGAGTCGCGATATCTGGGAAGATGTCACGAGGACAGGCATTTCTAATTTTAGTATAGATAATATAGAAGATTTAGAAGAGGCTAAAAAGGTTATTGGGGATAGGGTTATAATTACTGGGAATGTTCCACCAGTTGATGTGATTTATAAGGGAACTAAAGAAGAAATCTTTAAGTCAGTTAAAGAGTGTATTGCTAAAGGGTATGATTCTAAAAAGGGGTATATTTTAAGCACCGGATGTCAGATTCCAATGAATACGCCAATTGAAAAGGTTGAAATGTTTATAGATGCAGCTAAGACTTATGGTACATATCCAATAGATTTATTTTAAAAAAGTGGCATTTTAAAAGTTGGATCTTCTTTTATAGAAAGTATAAGAAGCTATATTTTATTCATGATTATGGATTATAATGTGTAAAATTAAAAGCATTAACTTTAAAGGTTAATACTTTTAATTATATCTATTACTATAATAGTTTACTTAACCTTTAGTACAAAGACATGAGGTGTGAGTCCACCACTTTCAATCTTTATTTCATCAACAAGTTCAAAGTGATTATTACCTACTAGATTTTGTTTAAGTAAGTTTTTTTCTACGGTATAAAGTAATACCATTCCATCAGGCTTTACAAACTTTGGAATCATATCTACAAATTCACGGTATAAATCTATAGTATGGTTTTTGCTCCCTACATTAGCTTCAAAGGGCATATTAGATATAATCTCATCAAAGACATCAAAGGTTTTGTAAGATAATATATCTTCATTTATAAGCTTTATTTTTGTGTTTGCAAGCCTTGAGTTTACTTTTGATCCATCTATAGCAGCACCAAATATATCAACGCCTGTTAAACTTGAAGTTTCCTTTAATTTAGCTCTTTCAATTAGCATAGTAGAGGTTCCACAAAAAGGATCTAAAACCTGTGAATTAGGTTTTAGCCATTTCTCTATAGATTTTACTACAATGGCTGCTGTAACAGGGTTTATGGAACTTGCCAATGTCTTTTCTCTATAGTCAAATCTTGTATCTTTAAATGAGTATAGTTTAATGAATACACTGCAAAGGCTGTTACTTTCAACTATTCTAATTTCAACTTCATAGGAAGAGGGGCTATTTTTCAGCTTTCCCTTTGAAAGTTCATCTAATTTTATAGATAAGCTTTTTAAGAAGTCAGATCTTTCTTTATTGTAACTTTCAGTTTTAAATTCAATTCTGTAAGGAAAATAATCATCAGAAGTAGATGTATTTTCATGACACTTATTTAAAAAGTCTATAATATTAGCTTTTAAAATTGCATTAGCTATTATATCAGAATTAAATTCTAGCTTTTCCAAGGAAGCTAAAGGGTAAAGAAGTTCATAAAAGGTCCTGCAGCTGTAGATATTATCCAAGTCCTTTTCTTTAATAAGGATACCCTCATCTACAAGTTTACCCTTAATTGACTTTTCTTTGAGTTCATTTAGGGTAACTCTAAACTCCTTATTCATTGCTGTAACTAGCATAGGCACAGGTTCTTCAAAGCCTTTAAATTTATGTTTTATAGATTTAGATAATTTAGCTATTGCTCTTCCTAGAACAAGCTTCTCTTCATTAATATGTTTTGCATTTTTTATTAGTTCACTTTCATCAGTACAGGCTTTTTCTTTTGATATTATATTTTCAAGTATCTTCTCTAGCTTTTCACCATCAGAAGCTTTTCCACAGTTTCCTATGGCAAGGATATAGGAAGACTTTACAAATAGCTGATCTTCTCTTTCGTAAGCAGTATATAAAGCGCTTAAATAGGCAGGATCAGCTAATTCACTAATGATGCCACAGGTGTTTTTTCTTGTTTTTGCATCTGGATTTTGAAGAAGGATCTTAAGCTTTTCTTTAGAACTACCTATGTTTCTTTTAAGCATTTCTCTTGGCTTTTCTTTTTTTATAATATCTCTTATAGCAGAAAGTATTGCTCTTGGGTTTTCATCACCTAAAGCTTCCTTCCATAAAAGAGG
>CAYYWN010000065.1:0-9373 GCA_964474485.1 uncultured Clostridium sp.
TAAACTTACCTAGCGGTAAATATGATTGGAGAGAAGGCAAATAGATGAGAATCATTTCTTGAGCTTTCTGAATTGAAAACGATTATATAATCTAAGATGGTTATTTGCACAAAAAAACCTCATAGGTGTATGACTTTCCATAAAAATCGATACATTAAAAGGAACATCCATAGATACAATTTACATAAATCCATGGATGTTCCAGAGTTTTAGGCAAAGTATTTTTCAAGCTCCTTTAATTTCTCTAAATCAAATATTTCTGTGGCACTAATGTCTATAGTTTCCTCTGGTAAAGACTTGAGTTTTTCCTTATATTCTTCAGGTAAAACCTTAAACTTTTTAATAAGTTGCTTTATAAGTATTTCAGCTTTTCCTTCCTCTTTACCTTTTTTTAATCCTACCTTTAGGCTTTCTTTAGCACAGAATCTTCTATTTTATTATAATCCATATCCAAACCTTATTTCTACTGTAAATTAATCCTATCTATATAATTGACATTGATGATGAAAAGGTATACAAACGTATATTTGTAAAAATATTTAAAGTTATTAACTTCTATTTTTATTTTATTAGTAGTGATATACTGGAAATAATTATGAATTATTGTATAATATCACGAAACTGTTACCTATGATCAATGTTAATAAAATAGTATAAAAATTGTAAGATAAGGGGAGAAGACATGGAACTAAATATAAAATCAATGAATTATGATGAAGCAAAGCAAATTTCAAAGTGGATTTATAATGAACCCTATTTACTTTATAGTATGTATGAAAGTGATGAATGTATAAATGAACTTCTTAATGGTGATTATTTTTCAGTTTCGGACAGGGAAAACAATCTTATAGGTTACTATTGCTTTGGTGAGTCTGCTCAAGTTCCAGTCGGAAAGGGATTTGGCGTTTATGATTCTAAAGATATTATTGATGTTGGTTTAGGAATGAAACCAAATTTATGTGGTGAAGGGCTAGGAGTTAATTTTTTAAATAATGGTTTAGATTTTGTCCGAAATCACTTAGGGGCAAAAGGGTTCCGTTTGACTGTAGCAAGTTTTAATCAACGTGCAATAAAAGTATATGAAGGGGTAGGCTTCAAGAAAGTCAACTCTTTTGAAAGAATATCAGACATTGGGAAAACTGAATTTTGGGTTATGATTCTATGTTAAGAAACAAATCATTTAATTCAAGGTTTTCTAAATTAATGGGTTGGTGAGATCATAAGAACAATCTTTTTGATATTATGACAGAGAAGTGAATTACTATGAATTAAAGGTTATTTTTACAATGAGCATAAGGATTAATGAATAATAAAGGATTAGGAGAAAAATAAATGAAATGCGGAAGATAATTGGCATAGGTAATACAGCAACTGTATATGAATGGGAAGAAGGTAGAGTGCTTAAGCTTTTCTATGAAGGATATCCTAAAAAATCGGTAGAAAAAGAGTTTTATAACGCAATGGCTATAAAAAATATGAATTTTGCAAAACCAAAGGTATATGAAATAATCTCTTGTGAAGGAAGAATGGGTATTATATATGATAGGATGGAAGGGGAATCTCTGCTGGATTGTGTTATGAAAACTGGTGATGTGCAGGGGTGTGCAGCATATATGTCAAAGCTACATAAGGCAATACTTCAAAATAGCATTAGTAATGTACCAAATTACAAGGAATTTTTAAAGTTTCATATACCAAATACACCATCAATTAATTTAGATAAGAGAGAAGAAGTATTGCAAAGGATAGATAAATTACCAGATGGGAATGCTCTTTGTCATGGTGATTTCCATCCAGGTAATATACTAATATCCAATGGACATACAGTTGTTATAGATTTTATGAACCTGTGTCATGGAGACTTTTTGTATGATGTTGCAAGAACTGTATTCCTGGTAGAATATACACCTGTGCCAATGGAATTGGATCATAGGGAAGTGATTTTAGGATTTAAGAAAATACTGGCAGATTTATATCTTATGCAAATGAATGTTACCAGAGAAATGATACAGGATTATCTATCAGTTATTATCATGGTTAGAAAGGGAGAATGCCCTAACGAAGAGTTAGATATAAGGTAAAATGCAGATGTATAGCATTCTGATATTCTAAAAACAAGTAATAATATGGTAAGTAATTAATTCATGAGTAATGAGCATAATGGGGAGATAGGGTTAATTTGCAATATTCGTATATTATGACGGAATAGTAAATTATGATGAACTAAATTATATATTAGAAATAAATAATGGGAGGAAACTATGAGTAATTATATACTTGAGTTGAGGAAATTTGTTGGAAAAAGACCACTAATTCAGTGTGGAACGTGTGTAATTATTAATGATAGAAATAAAATACTAATGCAGTTAAGAACTGATAATAAAAAATGGGGTTTACCTGGTGGCTCAATAGAAATAGGTGAGAAAGTTGAAGAAACTGCTATTAGGGAAGTGAAAGAAGAAACAGGTTTATCAATATGTTTAAAGGATTTAAAATTATTTGGCGTTTTTTCTGGTGAAAGACAACATTATATATACCCTTATGGTGACGAAGTATATAATGTTGTTACCGTATTCACCACAAATGTATATAGTGATGAATTACATATAGATAATGAAGAAAGCAGTTCTTTAAAATTCTTTGAAATTGACAACTTACCAATTGAGATTAGCCCTCCAGAAATTGAAGTTATGGAAAGATACGTCAAGAATAATAAGTGTGTTTAATTCGGAAGTTTCTCAAGTCATGAAATGATGGAACTCCTTTTCAAGAGTTCCATTATTATAGACTATATTATCAACACTGTTTATTAACATAGTATATATTTAAAAAATATAAATTTATTGGAGTGGATAATAATGGTTAAATCAAAAGAATGGAATTGGTCAGTAGTAACAGATAGTTCTTGGAATGTGCCCAGTGGGGATGTTTACTATTATATGGACAGATGGAAAAAGAAGAATTTAAACAATTTTCTAGATTTAGGATGTGGACTTGGAAGGCATTCTATTTTATTTGCTGAAAATGGATTTGACACATATAGCATTGACTTATCACAATATGGAGTAGAAGTACTAGGTAACAAGGCTAGTGAACTAGGATTAAATATAAAAGCAACAGTAGGAGATATTCATAATCTGCCTTTTGATTCAAATATGTTTGATTGTTTATTGGCTTATCACGCAATATCTCATACAGATACTAAAGGAATTAAAATAATTATAAGCGAGATTAATAGAGTATTAAAAACTAATGGAGAATTTTTTGCTACATTATGTTCAAAGAATGGCTCAGCATTCACTGACAAGCCTTATCCAAGGATTGATGAAAATACTATTATTAGAACCGAAGAACCAGAATTAAATGTCCCACATTTTTATACAGACTTAGATGGTGTTAGGAATTTATTTAAAGATTTTGAGCTAATCAAGATTAGACAGATAGAAGATATATTTAATGACAGAAGCAGTTGGCATTATTTCATTCATGGAATAAAGAGAGAATAGGCATTATGAAGATATTGACAGTAGAAAAAGAGGAAGTGGATTAAAACGTCATATAGAAAAAAATTCCCATCAGCTTGAATTTTAAGGATAGCCAAGCTACACCTTCGACAGTTAGCCAGATTTGGATTAGTGTCCCTGCATCAGAAATTCGAAACGTTAGTGTACAATTTTCTTATATTATGACATAATGGCCATTTATAACAAATTAAAGGGGGAAATTAATGAAGTATACTTCACTTATAAATGATGAATTAAAGAGAAAAATATTGGATTCACTATATGAAGATGAATTATTTAATGTATTCCTAATTCATTTTATTGAAAATCAAATTGAAGATATGGGAGAACTATATATTGAAGAGTCGGATGGTGATATTGATAATATACTACATATAAAGTTTGATGGTAATTCGTATTTTACGAATTTTTTTACTAAAAGTGAAACAGGTTATAGTGAAATTGCAAAGCAACTTGAAATATTAAACTATAAAAGAATTTTATTGGCGGGTAAAAGGAAAGATGTATCTAAAATATTATCCTATCTTGATAAAGATGTGACATCTGTCTCGGATATATATTATAAATTCGATGTAAATAAAGATTTTAAACAAACAGTACATCCAGATATTACATTTAGAATGGCTAATTATGTACAAAATGACATGAGTAAAATTAGCGAATTTATGATTGGTTTTTTTGAACTTACAAATGAACAGGAGATTTCAGATATAACTGATAGAAGCAAGTTACTTGAAGATATAAAAATAGGAGTCTATTTTATCGAATATAAAAGTCAAGCAATAGGCATGGCCCGATATAGTGGAAAAACTAAAAATTACATTGATATCACAACTGTCTATATTGAACCCAATTATAGAGGAAGAGGCTTTGGTAAAAAACTAATGTTGTATATGATGGAGAATATTATTTCGTATAATAAGATACCAGTAACACAAACTTCATCACTAAATCTTATTGCAAGAAAGACTTACGAGTCCTTGGGATTTATCAAGCAAGATGACTATTCATTTGAATTTATATCCTAAACATAATCAATCATTAGAGAATATTGATTCGTAATATTCTTATATTATGAGGTAAGAGCATAATATAGAGATTTAATCATTTTATAGAGATAGGAGAATCTATGGCAGTTATAGCAAGGCGTTATCTTGCTGAGGATTATTCCATAGATGAAACCTCAAAAATTATTCAACATCCCATTGAATTTGTTGAAATATGTAAATAAGGATAATAAGTATTATCTTAAATAAAAAAATTGTGATGGAGCAAAAAGCTTAGCATTTACACAATTCTTTTAAATATAGAATGGAGATTGTATCTTTATAATAAACTAACATGTAAAAATCATAAGGTAATTAGAAGTTTAAAGGATATTAGTATTACTAAGAACTTATGTAACCTTAAGGGGGCTAGTTATGAAAGAATTAGAAAGGACAGTTAAATTAAGGAAAGAAGGAAAGCTAAGAGAATCAAATGAAATTTTAATAAATCTTACAGATGAGTATCCTGATAATTCAATAATTAATTATCAATGTGTTTGCAGTTTTGATGTTATGGGTTTAGAAAAACAGGCAGTACCGTATTATGAAAAAACTATTTTAATCGGTTTGCCAGATAAGGATCTCCAAGGTGCTTTTTTAGGATTGGGCAGTACATATAGAACATTAGGACAGTATGAAAAATCAAAATTTTTATACATAACTGTTCCAGTGGGGTTTTATAATAAAACTATAGTAGTTAATAGAATTATAGTTTATATTTTTAGTAATTTCAATTACCTTGGAGTAGCTATATTAAGCTATTTCAAGGTGTTTTTATATATAAATTTAAAATTAATCTTATAAAGAAGATATTATTAATAAAAATATTCTTAATTGTGAGATGCTAGTTATGAAACTGTATTTATCTTTATTTCATATATTAAGTTAGAGTTAGTTTTAATAAAAGGTAGTAAATAAGAAGGTGGAAGATCCTAAATAAGTAATAATATAAACATTCAAATCATAATATAACTTTAGAAGAAATATGTGGATATAATTGGGAGGTAATAACATGATTTATTTAGATAATGCAGCTACCACTCATCCTAAACCTAATGAAGTTTATAGTGAAGTTTATAATTGCATGAAGAACTATTCTGCAAATCCTGGAAGATCTTCACATGATATGGCACTAAAGGCTTCAGAAAAAATATTGGAAACTAGACAATTATTGAGTAATATGTTCGGGGTTAAAAATCCTTTAAATATGATTTTTACATGTAATGCTACTGAAGGACTAAATATTGGTATAAAAGGTGTATTGAAGTCTAACGACCATGCAATAAGTACAATTATAGAACATAATTCTGTACTTAGACCATTGAAGTCACTTAACAAAAAAGGTGTGGAATTAACTTTATTGGGTGTGGATGATAATGGTTATGTGAATTTGAATGATATAAAAAGTGAGATTAAAAAAAACACAAAAGCTATAATAATTAATCATGCTTCAAATGTAATAGGATCTATACAAAATATAGAAGCAATCGGTAGTATAGCTAAAGAAAATAATATTGTTTTTATAGTAGATGCTTCTCAAAGTGCTGGTTTAATACCTATAGATGTAGAGATATGCAATATTGATATTTTAGCATTCCCTGGGCATAAGGGGCTTTATGGACCACAGGGCACCGGTGCTTTATACATTAAAGAAGGGCTTAATATGAGTAATTTTAAAGAAGGAGGTACTGGTAGTGATTCTAAGTCCACACTTCAGCCGGAATATATGCCAGATAAATATGAAAGTGGCACTTTAAACACTCCAGCAATAGCAGGTCTTTGTGAGGGATTGAAGTTCATTAATAGAATTGGCATAGAACGCATAAGAACACATGAAGAAGATCTTATAATATATTTATATAAAGAATTAAGTAAATTACCCTATATAAAGGTTTATGGGGAAAGTACTTATAAAAATAGATGTCCTGTATTGTCATTCAATATTGATGGAGTAGACAGCTCGATGGTAGGATATTTGCTAAATAAGAAGGGAATAGCAATAAGAACAGGGTATCATTGTGCCCCACTGATTCATGATATGTTAGGTACTTCTAATATTGGGACTGCTCGTATTAGTGTAGGTTATTTCAACACCTTGGAAGAAATTGAATATACTGTCCAAGCAATAAAGGATATTTTTATTTAACCTAAGCCTTTGAATAACTTGATTTTAGAAATAAAAAATCTGGCTGTTTACATATTATTTATGTAAGCAGCCAGATGAAATATCGTTAAGATTTTTCTTCTAGTTGGGCAGTACTAACAACAATTACTAGTACTACATGTAGCTATTGCTGAAAGAGTTGCATTGCTAATGGAAACAGCACCTACGCCTATAAGACTTGTAGCTACAGCTTCTACTACATAAGTGCAGCAATCATCGTTACATGATCCACAGTCACATACAAAGAATGTGAAAGTATCAGAGGATCCTACTCCAATTAGTCTTGAAAAAGTCCATTGAGGACCTACAGGTATTCTTTGAAGCTGGTTGCCACAGATCTTAAATACTTGGAAAGTAATTGTTGCTGCGGTAACAAGTAATGGAATACTTACAACACTTGCAAATTCAAGTTTTACACATGGATCACACAATCGTGAAGTATCAACACTAACGCTAGAAACTGTAGCCGGTGGGCTGGTAGTTCCAACTACTAATGGACCTTGTATAACAGCTGATCCTGGACAGCCACATTTTAAAATAGTAGGGCAAAATTTTTTATTTTTCTTGCAATCGCAATCGTCATGATGTCCTTTGCAACAATCATCGTGGTCTCTTTTACAACAATCGTCTCGATCTTTTTTGCAACAATCGTCGCGGTCTCTTTTAAAACAAGGATTAAAATTGTTATTATTTCTTGACATTGAATTCATATAATTAAGCCTCCTTATAATTAACCTTTGGTATTGTTTATGATAGTAAAAAAATTCTAATGGAATATTTTATATAAGCAGAATATATTAGAATTCTTATAATATAATATATGCATCATACTTATAAGTGTTCTCGTTTGTTAGTTTTTTCTTGAGTTTGATTTAGTCATCATCTTCGGAGCAATTACAAAATAATGGGTCAAGCATTTGATCAGGGAAGAACTTTGGTACTGGAGCTCTTTCAAACCTTTCACAAGGGTTTTCTTCTGGTTCTTCATCACATTGATTAGGAACTGGGCAATAACCATATGCTGGAATCAATAGTTGAACAATTAGCTCACATTTTACTATAAGATGGAATCCTAAAGTAACATCTAATACTTCATTTCCATCGCAGTCGCAAGTGAATGTTCCATCTAGGCACTCTGCCACCATCTCAAGTTTTACAATTTCAGGATCAAGATCACTAGAATTACAAACTGGTACGAAACTAGCAGATATTTGAGCTATAGAATCTGGACAATATAATTTTGGGATAACCTCTGTTCTGTTGATTTCAAAAAGTTCATTTTGTGTTTTACCGCATGTGTCTATGAAGTCAGCAAAAAATGAAATTACAAATGAAATTATTACTTTCTTAAATCCAGGTTTACCTGCTATTGGAAACTTCTCAACGGAACAAAGCTTTAAATCAAAGTCTCTACACCCGATAAATATTCTTGGGTTATCAATGGGATCGCTTCTTAATTCTTCATCAGTATCATCAGTATCTGGTCCATCATCAAATATTAGACATCTTTTGATTAAACACTGGTCAAAAACTTTTGGCACTTCAATACATACTAATTCTTCTGGATCGGGAAGATATCCTTGCTTGTTTACAGCACCAGGGCGTGGTATGAACTCATCACGAGTAATAGACATATATTTTCCTCCTTTTTGGGTTAGGCATCTTTAAAAAAAACTAGTCAATATGTTAGTTAGTCTGTTTAGCACATTGGACTGTTATTTGTTATCAGATGCCTTAAATAATGAATTACTAATCTGTGTATCCAATATACATAATATGCTGGTGATAAAAATATGTGATGTAGAAATAAGAGAAAAAGTTATAAATCTAAATTTATAATTTTGTAAGGTTATAAATTCTGTTTTATAAAATATAATTTAATAAGGAAGGTGAGTATTAATGAGTAACAGTCCATGCATATACTACGATAAACAAAATCATATATGGAGATTCTACGTGACAGATAGTTTTGAGTTAGTTTACAGTATCATGTATCAAGAAGATAAGTGGACTAAAGAAAATAAAATTGATAATGAAGTTTTAGATTTTGCGGTTAATATAGACCATGATGGAAAAATGTATATTGTATATAGTATTACGGGTGGATTATTAAAATATTGTATTTTTGAAGGTAATAGGTGGCTTGGAAAGCCTCTTTATCATTTTGAAAATACTGACTACCAAATTAGGGAGCTAGCTGTAAATACAATTGGAAACACAACTCATGTATTTTTTATAGCAAAGGGCGATAATGCAAAGAAGAAAGGTATTTTAATGCACTTTTGCTTAAATGGAGTAAAAACTATAAATAACACGATTTATGAGATATCACTTATACATGGGGTACAATATCATTACCAGGTAGAATTGGCTCAAAATGGAACCCAATATTTATTATTTATTAGTAATGAAAATAACCAAGCAACTGTTAAGTTTACAGAATACAAAAATCTTAAATGGAGTATTCCTAAGAGACTATACGGTATTAACGGTAGTAACGTTGAATTTTGTACACTTCAGCATAAGAATAAGATAAATATTCTTAATGTATCAAAAGAAGATTCTGTATATTCACTAGAACATGTTTTGATTGATACTGATGGAAAAATGAAAAGTTATACAATATATGAAGGTTCATT
>CAYYWN010000066.1:0-9296 GCA_964474485.1 uncultured Clostridium sp.
TTATTTTTTTATTGTGTCGATAATTTCATATAGATTATTTAAATCTACATTAAACTGTTCGCCATCACTCATTCTTTTAATTTTAACTTTATTTTCTTTAAGTTCATTTTCTCCAAGTATCATTGTATACTCAGCACCTATTTTATTAGCATATCTCATCTGAGCTTTTACGCTTCTTTTTAGATGGTCGCATTCGGCTTTAATTCCTTCTTGTCTTAATTTATATGTTATTTTATATGCCTCTAAATTTGCTTCTACTCCAATAGCTCCTATATATATATTAATAAGTACAGGTTTTGGTATTTCTATTCCCTCTTCCTCTAATGTCATAAGTAGTCTTTCCATACCCATTCCAAAACCTACCGCTGGCATCTTAGGACCATTAATTTGCTCTATCAAATAATCATAACGTCCTCCACCACATACAGTAATATTATCATTTACAATTTCAAATACAGTTTTACTATAATAATCAAGCCCTCTTACTATATAAGGGTCTATTTCATATTTTATACCTACAGCATCTAAGTGAACCTTTAAGTCCTCAAAATGCACTTTACATTCATCACAAATATAATCTAATATAACAGGAGCATTCTTTGTAATTACCTTGCAGTTTTCTTCCTTGCAATCTAGAATTCTCATAGGATTCCTGCTATAACGCGTCTTACAGGTATCGCATAACTCCTTAAAGTTTTCTTTTAAGAAGTCTTTTAAAGCTTCATTGTACTTTTCCCTACAACAAGGACATCCTATACTATTTATTTTAAGCTTTAATCCTTTTATACCAAAATTCTCATAAGCATTCATAGCAATACTTATAATTTCAGCATCTAATGATGCTCCTGCTGCCCCGAAAGCTTCAACTCCAAATTGATGATGTTGTCTAAATCTTCCTTTTTGTACATTTTCATATCTAAATACAGGCGTAAAATAATACATCTTTGTAGGTTGAGTCTCACTATATAATCCACTCTCTATAAAGGCTCTTACGGCAGGTGCAGTACCTTCAGGTTTTAGTGTTATACTTCTTTTAGCCTTATCCTCGAAGGTATACATTTCTTTTTGAACCACATCTGTAGTTTCTCCAACACCTCTTGTAAAAAGCTCTGTATGTTCAAATATAGGGGTTCTTATCTCTCTATAACCATAGTTTTTTGCTATATTTGAAAGCCTTTCTGCTATATAGTTCCACTTATATGCGTCTTGTGGCAACATATCCTTTGTTCCTTTTGGTGCCTTTATACTTATAGCCAATTAACTTCACATCCTTATTTAAAACTTAAATCTATTAAACTAATTATTTATATAATATATTATTCTTTATAAAGAGTCTCTAATAAAGCCTTCTTTTTTTCTATAACCTCATCAATTCTTTTTATATATTCCCCTACATCCTTTATATTTGCAAATCTTTCAATTCTATTTTCATCTAAAAAAACTATCTTTGAAACGGCATCTGCTCCTAAAGCAATTATAGTCTGTCTTTCTTCAATGATTTGCATGTTGTATATGCATTCTTTACCCAAAACACTGTAGCCTATGTTTTCCATATTACAAGGCATATTTTTTTGCCGATACATATAATAGGGGCTCATCTTTAAATCTTCGGCTACAAGCTTTGTTGCATCATACATTTTTGTAATTTCATCTTGACTTGCTATTTCATAAATTTTCTTTAATTTTAGGTCTTCATATAGCTTTGAAGCTCTTTTAACTGAAAGCCCATGAACAGTTATACTCTCAGGTGCTATCTTTTTTATAACATCTAAAGTATTATTAACATCCTCTGAAGTTTCTCCTGGTAATCCTAAAATTATATCCATATTTATATTGTTAAACCCTAAATTTCTAGCCATATTAAATTTATCTATAACATCTTCTACAGAGTGATTTCTTCCAATGATCTTAAGTGTATTATTGTTCATAGATTGGGGATTTATACTAATTCTATCCACTAAATAACTTTTCATAGTTTGTAACTTGTTTTTTGTTATAGAGTCCGGCCTTCCACATTCAACAGTAAATTCTGTTACACTAAAATCTTTAATTAAATTTTCATGTATATTTTTCATTACATATTCGAAATCATCATCTTCGACTGCTGTAGGCGTTCCACCACCAAAATATATGGTATCAATATTAAGCTTTTTTGATTTTATAAAAAGAGATAATTCCTTTATCTCTTTTACTAAGGCGCCTATATAAGGTTCTACTAAATTTTTACTCCCCGATATAGGATTAGAGGTAAATGAACAATACAAGCATCTAGTAGGACAAAATGGCATACCTAAGTATATACTAATATTGTCTTTATTAGTGTTTATGAAGTTTTTCTCATGCCTTGCAACATCTATACAAAGCCGGACTTTAGTTCTCTTAACTAGATATTTATGATGAAAATATTCAATTATTTCTTCATCCGAATATCCTTGGTTTATTAGGGCTAATGCTATTTTACTAGGTCTAATTCCTATTAATGTACCCCAAGGTAATTCTACTGAATATAATTTACTAAAATAAAGATAAATATATCTTTTTATCTGATTCTTTTTGCTGTCTTCTTCATTAAACTCAAAGTTTTTAGAGAAATCTTTACTTGCAATTTCTATAAACTTTTCTTCTATATCTATACAAAAGTTCTCACCTATCTCAGAAAAGCTAATGTCCTCTAGTCTATGAAATAAACTCACAATTTGATAAACTTCATATCTATAATTCATATTATTTAGTTTTATATTAATACTCATAATTACTCCTATCCATATTATAAAAATGGATTACTTTTCTTTTCTCTTCCAATACTAGATTCAGAGCCATGCCCTGGGTAAACTGTAGTCTCTTCTTTCAACACCATTAACTTAGTCTTTATGCTATTTATTATAGTTTCAAAGTCTCCACCTGATAAATCTGTTCTACCTATAGATCCTGCAAAAAGAGTATCTCCTGTAAAAACCTTATCTTCTACTAAAAAACTCAATCCTCCTGGAGTATGCCCTGGAGTTTCTAAAACTATTATTTTCTTATCACCAAAACATATAGTATCACCGTCTTTTAAGAGTAAATCAACCTCTCCACCATTTTCAAAAGCTCCAAACATATAGGCTCCATTAATTATTAATTCTTGATCCTTTTTGTTTATACCTACTTTACACTTATATTCTTCTTTAAGCTTTATAACTCCACCAGTATGATCTGCGTGTCCATGAGTTAATAAAATATATTTTATTTTAGCACCTATTCGCCCTATTGATGACATAATATCATCTTCATCACCACCCGGATCTAAAATCACGGCCTCTTTAGTAGCTTCATCCATAATGACATAACAATTAGCAGCATAAACTCCTGCAGGTATTCTTTTTATTATCATCTATAATCAACCTCCTTTTTAAAAAGTCTTTTTACTTTCTAATATTAAAGTAACAGGTCCATCATTTTCAATGGATACTTTCATATCTGCTCCAAAAATGCCAGTACCAACATTTAAATCTTCCTCTTTAAAAAGAGAAACAAAGTATTCATATAATTCTTTTGCTTCGTTTCCAGACAAAGCTTTAATAAAACTAGGTCTTCTTCCTCTTGTGCAATCTCCATACAAAGTAAATTGAGAAATTATAAGGATATCTCCCTTAACATCCATTAAGGATTTATTAAGCTTACCATCTTCATCTTCAAAAATTCTAAGGTTAAAAATTTTATCTTTTAAATATTTTGCATCTTCTATAGTATCATCTATTGAAATACCTAGTAATACATTAAGTCCCTTATCAATACTTGATATAGTTCTTCCATCTACAGATACACTAGAATTTGTTACTCTTTGAACTACAGCTCTCAACGCATACACATCCCTTAATATTTTTTTCTATATACTTCAATAACGCCTTTTATTTTTTTAACTTTTTTCATAAATTCTTTAAGTTGTTCAATATCATTTATTTTTAATCTTATATTGATAGTTGCTATATTTCCTTTAATGGATTTAGCATTAATTGCATGTAAATTCATTTTAGATTCCACAATTACAAGCATAACATCTGTTAGTAAACCACTTCTATCTTCAGCTTTTAGTTGTATCTCTGATATATAACCATCAATTCTATTATTTCCCCACTCTACTTCTATAAATTTACCAGTATCATCTACATCCATACTTTGTATGTTCTTACAATCTGATCTATGTACTGATATTCCTCTACCTTTGGTTATATAACCTATTATACCGTCACCTGGCACTGGATTACAACACTTAGCAAAACGTACTAATACATTAGTAAGCCCTTTTACAGTTATTCCATAACCCTTATCATCTCTAGACTTTTCATCATGATGGCTTATATTATCCTCTGTAATTTTTGATTGTAAACTTTCTAAAATACTGCTATTGTTATTAACAATTCCTTCTTTTAATTTAATCACTATAGTAGAAGGAACTACTACACCCATGCCAACAGCTGCAAATAAATCATCTATATTATTTAAATTATATCTTTTTAAAACCTTATCAAGAATTTCACCTTTAGCAATTTCTCCAAAATTATATCCTTGCCTTTTAGATTCCTTTTCAAGTATTTCTTTACCTTTTGATGCATTCTCTTCTCTTTTCTCTTTTTTAAACCATGCTCTTATTTTGCTTTTTGCTTGATTACTTTTTGCTATATTTAGCCAATCAATACTAGGTCCTTTAGGTGTAGATGAAGTTAAAACTTCAACTATCTGACCGGTTTTAAGTTTATAATCAAGTGGTACCATATTTCCATTTACCCTAGATCCTATACATTTATTACCTATATCTGTATGAATTCTATAAGCAAAATCTATAGGTGTGGAATCATAAGGCAAATTTATTACTTCACCCTTAGGTGTAAATACAAAAACTTCATCTGAAAATAAATCTATTTTAAACCCTTCCATAAATTCTTCTGCATCTGAAGTCTCTTTTTGCCATTCTAACATATCTCGAAGCCAAGAAAATTTCGAATCTAAGTCTCCACCCTCACCTTGACTATTATCTCCCTCTTTATACTTCCAATGAGCTGCTATACCGTATTCTGCAGTCTTATGCATTTCAAATGTTCTTATTTGTATTTCAAAAGTTTTTCCTTGAGGTCCTATTACAGTAGTATGAAGAGATTGATACATATTAGGTTTAGGCATAGCTATATAATCTTTAAATCTTCCTGGTATAGGTTTATATACAGTATGAACTATACCTAAAACTGCATAGCAATCTTTTATATTATCTACTAATATTCTTATAGCTGTTAAATCAAATATTTGATCAATAGTTTTATTTTTATTAACCATCTTTCTATATATACTATAAAAATGCTTTGGTCTTCCTTCAATATCTGATTCAATAGATGCATTTTCTAGTCTATTATTAAGATCAGATATAATAGTACTAATATACTCTTCTCTTTCAATTCTCTTTTCTGCTATTCGTCTAACTAAATCATAATATTCATTAGGGTTTATATATCTAAATGCTAAGTCCTCTAATTCCCACTTGACTTTAAACATCCCGAGTCTATGGGCTAGTGGTGCATATATATCAAAGGTTTCTTTAGCCTTTTCTTTTTGCTTCTCTACAGGCATATATCTAAGTGTACGCATATTATGTAATCTATCTGCTAGTTTTATGAGGATAACTCTTATGTCTTTTGTCATAGCAAGGAGCATTTTTCTTACATTATCAGCTTGCTGTTCTTCTTTAGTTTTATATTTTATCTTTCCAAGCTTTGTGACACCATCTACCAAAATAGCTACTTCTTTATTAAATTCTCTTTCAATATCTTCAAAATTATAGTCTGTATCCTCTATAACATCATGAAGCAATCCAGCTGCTATAGTATTATCATCCATACCAAGATCTGCTAAAATACATGCAACCTCAACAGGATGAACTATGTAAGGTTCACCTGATTCCCTCTTTTGCCTTTCATGCGCATAATTAGCCAATTTATAAGCTTTTTCTATAAATTCTTTATCTACATTATTACAATTCTTATCAATTTTCCTCATTAATTTTTCTAGCATTGGATTACTCTCCTCTAAAAAACTTTCATTATATTTAATATTAGGTATAAAGTCAATGGCTGGTTATATAACCAGCCATTGTTTTTAATAATTATATAGTATATATTAATATTTTTCAATGAAGTTATATATCATATTTTACTAAAGACATAACATCGTAACCTTTAAGCTTATCTTTACCTTTTAAATCTGTAAGCTCAATTACAAAATCTATAGCCTGTACTTTTCCACCCATATTCTCTACTAATTTAGCTACAGAACATATAGTTCCACCTGTAGCAAGTAAGTCATCGATTATTGCCACTCTTTGTCCTGGTTTTATAGCATCTTTATGAATTTGTAGTATATCACTTCCATACTCTAAATTATATTGTTCACTTATAGTTTCATAAGGTAATTTTCCTTTTTTTCTAATAGGCACAAATCCAACTCCCAAAGCATAAGCTACAGGAACCCCAAATATAAATCCTCTAGCTTCAGGTCCTACTATAACATCAATTTTTTTGTCTCTTAGGTGATCTGCAATATGGTCTATTGTAATCTTTAAAGATTCACCATCACCTATTAACGTTGTTATATCCTTAAAGCTTATACCTTCCTTTGGAAAGTTTTCTATTATTCTTATTTTTTGCTTAAAGTTCATCTTATTATCCTCCATAAATCACAAAATATTATGTATTTAGAACGCTATTGTTTACCTCTTTACTCAAATACTTAGCTATTTGTATTGCTCTATATGGTTCCTCTGTGGTTAGGAGCTCTACAACAATTCTAGCATTATCCATTCGCCCTATAGCATTTAAAGTTGGCGTTAATAAAAAAACTATCTTTTTTAAATTTTCTTTATTAAACTCGTGAATATTATGATGTTTTAATAAAGCTTTTAGACCATAATTATTTGTATGAGTAAGGTATTTTAGTCCTGCTTCATATATTATTTTATTTTCCCCTTTAATTTCTTTACCTGAGGCTACTGTTCCAAGCATAACTAAATCTATGTACTTATTTATACTTTTCATATTATAATAACTTGCTATAGCTTGGCACAACTTAAAAACCACCCCACAATTAGAAAGATACTTTTCTTTATAGTTTGAATCCTTTAAGTTAGGATTTAGCACCAAAAAGCAGTCATAATCATTTTCTGGTCTATTATCTGCGATAATAATATCAAGTTCCATATTTTTGCACCATAATTCTTGTTCTTTAGACTCAACTAGGCAACCTACTGATATTAATATGTCTGCCCCTAAAAACTTTATGTGATTTTTTATAACTTCACTATCTAATTTACAGTTCTCACTAATATCTTCTGAAATATAATACTCCACATCTGCATTTAAATATTTTAAAACTAACAGTAATAAGGATACCCCAAATATACTATCTAATTCTGAAGAACCATATACTACTATTTTCTGTCGCTCATTAATGGCATTTACTAACCTATCAATGGTAAACTTCATATCATTAAACATAAATGGATCATATTCATACCATTGTTTCGAGCTATATATATTCTCTCCATTTTTGTGCATATCTAAACTCCTCCAAATTACTTAGAAACCAATTATAATTATAATTGAATCTTTTCAATTATACAAACTACTTTATGTAAAAAACAACATAAATCTTCAACTAGCATTGAAGATTTATGCTTATAAATTTTATTTATCATTAATATTATTTATTTAATTTTCTTTTAAATAACACCCATAAAGGGCTTGCAACAAAAATTGAAGAATAAGATCCCCAAAGTATTCCTATAGTTATAGGGAAAGTAAATTCTCTAACTGCTGGTACAAATATATAGACACTAACTATAGTTATTAAAGTGGTTAAAACTGTATTAATTGATCTAGTAAGTGTTTGGTTTATACTTGCATCAGCCACCTCTGAAATATCTTTTCTTCTCATAATTTTAAGATTTTCTCTTATTCTATCAAATATTACAATAGTATCGTTTATTGAGTATCCTACTATTGTAAGAATTGCTGCTATAAATGGAGAATTTACCGGTATCTTAAATAATGAATAAATCCCCAAAGTTATAAGAACATCATGTAAAAGAGCCAATATAGCCGCTAGACCAAAACTAAGTTCAAATCTTATTCCTACATAAATAAGCATACCTATGGTTGCTACCAGTAAAGCTATTATAGACTTTTTAGTAAGTTCTTTACCTATAGATGCACCTATCTCTTCTTGAGATACCAGTGCACTATTTTCTAAAGAGTACTTCTCTTTTATTTCTTTAAACATTTCTGAAACCTTTTCCGAATCCAAGTTGTTACTTTTTATTTCTAATTGACTATCTTCTACCTTAGTTGTAACTGCATCATTAGCATACTTTTTTATTATTTCTTCCTCAACTTCTAGCTTAGAAAAATCTTTTCCAAAGTCAATTAAAATCTTTGTACCACCCTTAAAATCTATACCAAAATTAAGTCCATTAATAGCTAAAGAAAATATACTTATAACTATTAACACTATAGATATAGAAAACCATATCTTACTCTTTTCTACTATCTTAAGCACTAATACTACCCCCTCTTTACACCAAATCTAGATGGTTTACTTAGCATTCCCATGTTAAAAGCTAAATTTACTAATAATCTAGTAATTGTTATTGCAGTAAACATGCTTAAAATAACGCCTACCATAAGAGTTAATGCAAAGCCCTTTACTGCACCTGAACCCAAATAATAAAGTACAATTCCTGCAATTATTGTAGTTATATTTGAGTCTAGAATAGAAGAAAGTGCTCTATTAAACCCTGAATCTATAGATGACTTTATTGATTTTCCAGTTCTTAGCTCTTCTCTTATTCTTTCGAATATGAGAACATTAGCATCTACCGCCATACCTATGGTTAATAAGAATCCTGCAATACCAGGTAGTGTAAGTACTGCACCTATATATGTGAATGCATATAATACCAGTAAAATATATAAAGCTAATGCTATATCTGCCAAAAGTCCAGGAACCCTATAATATAAAATCATAAATATAAATACTAAGGATATACCAACTAATCCTGCTTTTAAACTACTAGGTATAGCTGTAGCACCTAATGTAGGTCCAACAGTTCTTATGGATACCGTTTTTAATGGAACAGGAAGTGCTCCTGATTGAATTACACCTGCAAGCTTTTTAGCCTCATCATAATTTCTATTGCCAGTAATGGTAGCCTTTCCATCACTTATAATGCTTTGCACCTGAGGATCTGTTAGTTTTTCTTCATCCATATATAT